>NZ_JANGBE010000024.1:0-54121 GCF_024462255.1 Flavonifractor sp. DFI.6.63
TCCTATATGGAGTAAGGCTCGACGTAGACTATGTCGTTGATAGGCCGGAGGTGGAAGCGCTGTAAGGCGTGCAGCTGACCGGTACTAATAAGCCGAGGGCTTGACCTTAACATGATGATATGCAGGTGGCTTGTCTCTCCGCTTCCATTCTACATTGTTCGGTTTTGAGGGTGCTGGCACCTATGCGACGCGCACATAAGGCCCGTTGGTCAAGCGGCTAAGACGGCGGCCTCTCACGCCGCAAACGTGGGTTCGATTCCCGCACGGGTCACCATCATTTCTACGTGCGTATGCGCCTTTAGCTCAGTTGGTAGAGCAACTGACTCTTAATCAGTGGGTCCCGGGTTCGAATCCCTGAAGGCGCACCATTCCCTATGGAGCGCTTGCGGCGCTCCATAGGGAACCCTAAAAATTGAATGGATTTTAACCGGATTTCCGGTTGAAATAAATGCAGTCGGTATTGATTGCGGCGAGGGTCCACCCGTTCCCATCCCGAACACGGAAGTTAAGCTCGCCTGCGCCGAAGATACTCGCCTGGAGACGGGCTGGAAAAATAGGTAATGCCGACACAAAAAACGGACTTCTTTGGAAGTCCGTTTTTTGCTGCATGGGGAGGAAACCATATGCACTATGAAGGAATTTTGCCGGGCGTTTTTCTGGATCGGCCCAACCGCTTTATCGCCCATGTCGCGTTGGATGGGGCACCGGTCGTCTGCCATGTGAAGAATACGGGCCGCTGCCGGGAACTGTTGGTGCCTGGGGCTGCGGTTTACCTCCAGGAGTGCGGCAGCCCGGCTCGGAAAACGCGCTATGATCTGATCGCAGTGGAGAAAGGACGCCTGCTCGTCAATATGGACGCCCAGGCTCCCAACCAGGTCTTCCGGGAGTGGGCGGAGCAGGGCGGCTTCACGCCCGGGCTGACCCTGCTGCGGCCGGAGACCCGGTGGGGGGCCTCGCGCTTTGATTTTTATTTTGAGGCCGGGACACGGCGCGGCTTTATAGAAGTAAAGGGCGTCACCCTGGAGCAGGAGGGCCATGCGCGCTTCCCCGATGCGCCTACAGAGCGGGGCGTCAAGCACCTGGAGGAGCTGACAGCCTGTATGGCGGAGGGCTACGAGGCCTATGTGTGCTTTGTGATCCAGATGACGGGCATGAAGGACTTTGCGCCCAACGATGCAACGCATCCTGCATTTGGCGAAGCGCTGCGCCGGGCGGCCGCGGCCGGGGTGGGGGTGCTGGCCCGGGAATGCCGGGTGATGCCGGATACGCTGACAGTTGCCGGGGCGGTTCCGGTTCTCCTTTGAACTAAAAATGAATGACCTTTGGATAGAAAATGCATAAAAGCTGTAAAAAATAGCTTAAAATTCTGCGGTTAAGCTGAAGATGCAAGAGGAGCGTTGACAACGGGCATGAAATCTGATAGACTTCCCCAGTAAGCAAAGGCGCTGCGGAGGAAGGGTCCTCCGCAGCGCCGCTCTGCTTTTTGGAGGCGGAAGTGGCCCTCGTCTCCAGACGCCCGGAAGGGAAAAGAGAACATCTGCGCAAAGACGCGCGCCCTGTTGATCCGGCAGGGCGGGCGTCTTTCTTGTTGAGGAGGAACGTTTTATGGACATGTCGATCTGGTATCTGGTTGGCGCGATTTTGGTCTTCTTTATGCAGGCAGGCTTTGCTATGGTGGAATCCGGACTCACGCGCGCCAAGAATGCCGGCAATATCATTATGAAAAACCTGATGGACTTTTGTATCGGAACGGTCGTGTTCATGCTGCTGGGCTACGGTATCATGAACAGCGAAAGCTACTTTTTCGGTCTCATCGGGCTGCCGGAATATCAGCTGTTTACCGGCTTTTACACATTTGATTGGTCGAACTTTTTCTTCCAGCTTGTGTTCTGCGCCACTGCCGCAACCATCGTATCCGGCGCCATGGCGGAGCGCACCAAATTCTCCAGCTACTGCATTTACTCCGCTGTGATCTCCGCCGTGGTCTATCCCATTGAGGCGGGCTGGGTCTGGAACGGGCAGGGCTGGCTGGCCCAGCTGGGCTTCATCGATTTTGCCGGTTCCTGCGTGATCCATATGGTGGGCGGCATCTCCGGCCTGATCGGTGCGATTCTGCTGGGACCCCGGATCGGCAAGTACGGAAAGGACGGCAACTCCCGTGCGATTCTTGGACATAATATCCCGATCGCGGCGCTGGGGACGTTTATCCTCTGGTTCTGCTGGTATGGCTTCAACGGCGCCGCAGCCTCCGATCCCGCCCAGCTGGCGCAGATCCTGGGCAACACCACCATCGCCCCGGCGGTGGCTACCGTGGTGTGCATGCTCTTTACCTGGATCAAAAACGGGAAGCCGGACGTGGGTATGTGCCTGAACGCGCCTTTGGCGGGGCTGGTGGGCATCACCGCCGGCTGCGCTGATCTGGATGCCGTGGGCTCCCTCGTGGTGGGCGTGGTCACCGGCGTGCTGGTGGTAGTCGTGGTGGAATTGCTGGATATGAAGCTCCACATCGATGACCCCGTGGGCGCTGTGGCGGTCCATGGCAGCTGCGGTATGGCCGGTACGCTCCTGACCGGCCTGCTGGCCACCGAAGGCGGCCTGCTCTACGGGGGCGGCCTGCGCCAGCTCGGCGTACAGTGCCTGGGGGTCGTGGCGGTCGCGGCCTATACCGGCGTGGTCATGACGATCGTGTTTCAGGTCATCAAGCATACCAACGGACTGAGGGTCACGCCTGAGGAAGAGGTCGCCGGGCTGGATGCTACCGAGCACGGCCTGCCCTCCGCTTATGCAGACTTCTCTCCCAACACCAGTATCACCGCGCTCCCCGCCGCCAACGCCTTCCCCGAGCCTGCGCCCGCCCCGGCTGCGGCGGCGCAAGAGGCCGCTATGGCGGAGGCGGTGCCGGTGCATACCATTACCAGGGGCGCGGCCGGCGGCCGCAAGCTTTCCAACGTGACCATCCTCTGCAACCAGGCCAAGTTTGAGGAGCTCAAGACCGCCCTGAACGGGATCGGCGTCACCGGCATGACGGTCAGCCAGGTCCTGGGCTGCGGGATACAAAAGGGGAAGACCGAATATTACCGCGGGGTCCCGCTGGCGATCAACCTGCTGCCCAAGGTACAGGTGGAGATCGTCGTCTCCAAGGTGCCGGTGGAGCAGGTGGTGAACGCCGCCAGGCAGGCGCTGTATACCGGAAGGATCGGCGACGGAAAGATCTTTGTTTACGATGTGGAGAATGTGATCAAGGTCCGCACCGGTGAAGAGGGATACGACGCCCTGCAGGGTGAGGAATAAACGAAGCACAGTACCCCGGGCTTGCAAACGCCCGGGGTACTGTGCTATAGTGGGAAAAACAGGAGCAGGAGGGCGACGCCATGCAGCCGGAGCTGGAGATCATCACCAAAGAAATTCCCGCAAAGGGGAAGGCCTATATCATCGTTCGCCGCTGCCCGCCGGAGGGCCTGGACGCCGCGCTGCGACGGGGAGCCGCTCAGGCGCTGAGTCAGGGGGCCAGCCTGCTCTATGCCGCGTCCACGGATCCGGAAGCGCCTCTGGAGGCGGGGGAGAAGCGGGGTTACCAGCTGATCTATGAGCACGATATGCTCCGTATGAGCCGGACGCTGACGGAGGAACCGCCGCGGCCGGGGCGGTTGCGCCTGGAGCCGCTGGTACGGGAAAAGGGCGGGACCTGGCTGGCGCTCTATAACGAGGGCTTTTTCAATGTGCCGAATTCCGCCACCTATGATGGGAACGACCTGGAACGTGTGCTCGGCGAAGCGTGCAGCGCCGGGTTCGTCCTGCTGGATGAGGTGCCGGTCGGGGTCTATGAGCTTGGCTTTGCGGAAGAGCAGCCGGAGATCGAGGGGGTGGCCCTGCGCAGGGACTTCCAGGGCCGGGGACTGGGACGTGAGCTCCTGCTGGAGCTGATGGGGATGCTGGCGCGGCAGGGCCATACGGAATGCTGGCTCCGCGTGGCGACCTCCAACCGGAACGCCTGCGCCCTGTATCGCTCTCTGGGATTCGGGCGGGAGAGCGTTCTCTCCCGATGGTTCCAGGTAGTGTCGGAGAGCGATCTGCGCATCGAATAAGCGTGCACGGACAAAGCGGCGCGGCCTTTGGGGCGCGCCGCCGTCCGCTTGTCGCCCACACCATCCGCAGGGGCGCCGGGCAGGGTTTACCCGCAGGGGCAAAAGCGGGGCCCCTGGGGGGGCGCGCCGGAAAGGCCCCTTCTCAGGACGGGCAGAGCGCCTTTTTCGCAAGAAATAGAACCCGGTCCGTCCCGCATCCGTTTGTCTCCGAAGGCCCCGGAGCCTTTTGCGACAGCCTCAAGCGGCGCGGCGGAAGCAGCGCCGCTTGTTTCTGGAACAGGACGCCGGCTTTTTCCTGCAGCCTTGCGGCCATGCGCGGCCCGCGCGCCGCCTCCGCCCTGGAATTTCGGGAAGCGGATGGCAATTGATCATTCGTGCCGCGCGGCGTATGTTCGAAAAAAGTTCCGTCAAGAGCGTTGACAGCAGGCGCGTTTCGTTTTACAATCACTATGTCGATATTCGATATAAGGAGGGCGGGAGATGGCGCGCAAGAAGCTGGAGACGCTGACCGAGCAGATGTATTATGTCCTGCTCTCTCTGCGCGCGGAGCGCCATGGTTACGGGGTGATGCAGGACATTTCGGGGCTGACCGGAGGGCGGGTCAGCGTGGGCGCGGGGACCCTGTACGCCCTGCTGGAGCGTTTTGAAGGAGACGGACTGATCCGCCGGACGCGCACGGAAGAAAAGCGGAAGTATTACCGCCTGACGCCGGAGGGCGAGCGGGCTCTTTTTGCGGAGTACGAGCGCATCTGCCGCCAGGCATCGGATATGGAACGGGTGATGAAGGAGGAAGCGCCGTGAGCGGAGCATGGGGCCTGTTTGCCTACGATGCCCTGGACTATACGGCGGCCCAGCAATGGCTGGACCGGAAGGCCGCGCAGGGCTGGCGGCTGAAGAAGCTGTATTTCGGCCTGCTGGCCCGGTTTGAGCGGGACGAAACGAGTGTGATCCTCTGCTGTGTGGCGCCGCAGGGACACGTTCAGGGCGAAGAAGCGGATTCCTGCCGGCTCTGTGCCGGCACGGGCTGGGATTGGGTGGCCGGGGTGCGGGGCATGGACCTCTTTGTATCCCCGCCGGGGGTGTTTCCCCTGCCGTTTCCGAGTGATACGGCCCTGGAACCGGACGGCCTGTTCCGCCGGGTAAGGCGGAGGTGGACGGCGTCCGCCCTGCTCATCCTGAGCCTGCTCGCCCTGCTGGGCTGCGTGCTCTGGGGGACGGGCGGCATGCGCTGGAGCGTCCTGCTGACCTCCGACCGGATGCTGTGCGGCCTGGCTTTTGCGGCGGTGGACGTGGGCCTGCTGGCCGCCGCCGCGCTGTCCCATATCCGCGTTTACATCCGCTGCCGCCGGTCTGTGGCGAAGGGGGACGGCCTGCCCGTCCGCCCTCAGCGGCCGGTCCGCGCCCGCGTCCTGCTGGATTACGCGCTCATGCTCCTGGTATGGCTCACCTGCTTCGGGAGCGCTCTGGCCTGGATCGGCGGAAATTCCCTTCCGGTGGAGCGTGCGGACCGGGAGGAGCTTCGCCGGGAGCCGGTGGTACTGGCCGAGGACCTGAAGATCCGGGACGGCCGGACCAGCAGCCTTTCGGTTCAGGAGGGCGCCTCTTTGCTGGTGTCCTGGCGGCGGACCTGCGAAGTGCTGCGGAAGGACGGAGCCCTGACCGGTCAGGTGAGGTGCGAGGTGTACCGCTGCCGCAGCGTACGCATCGCACGCCTGCTGGCGGGGGCGCTGTACCGGGAGGAACGGGAGGGCCGCCCCCGCCGTCTGCTGGAACGGCACGGGGCCCTGGAGCTGACGGAGGCGGCGCTGGGGTTTGACCAAGCGTGGACGGGAGACGGCCCGGACGGCTCCTGCCTTCTGCTGCGGCAGGGGATCACGGTGGCGGTCCTGGAAGCGCCTGCCGAACTGACCGAGGCCGACACGCTGGAGAAGCTGTGGACAAGACTGCAATTGGAGGGGAAGGCCGCATGAAGGAAAAAGATGCCTGTCTGCGCTGGTTCCACTATGCGCAGGAGGACGCGAAGGCCGCCCAGGAGGAGCTGGAGGAACGGGCGTCGGAGGGCTGGGAACTGGAGGAGCTGGGGCTCTTTTTCGCCCGGTTCCGCCGCTCCGCCGCCCCCCGCCGCTGCTGGGTGGAGCCGGTGCGCTGGAACAGCATCCGGCGGAAGGAGGAAGAGCGCCGGGCGGACTTCATGCAGCTGTGCGGCGAGGCCGGCTGGGAGCTGCTGGAGGAGGCGGGCGGCCTGTGGTACTTCCGGGCGGCGGGGGAACGCGTCCCCGCTCCCATTCAGACCGACGGGGGCCTGGAGTGGGAGAGCGTATGGAAAAAGGCCCTGTGGGAGCGGGGCTTCAACCTGCTCTATCTGGCCCTTTTCTGGGGCGCCTATTTCCTGGTAAACTTTGTATGGAAGGGCTTTCACCCGTGGGAGATGCTGCTGAGCGGCAGCGCCATGATGCTGATGGGGATCTGGTGCCTTTGGGTGCTGATGGGGGTGCTCCGGGGCGGACACGTGCTGCGCTACCGCAGGCAGTGCCGGCGGGCGGCGGAGGCGGGGTGGCCCTTCCCGGTGCCTTCGCGCCGGCGGGCCCGGCTGCGGGGCTGCTGGGGCGTGGTGCAGGCCCTGCTGCTGGCGCTTCTGCTGTTGACGGCGCTGCTGGGCGCCGGCGAAGAGACGCGCAGCGGCGAATTAGGCGGGCTGATGCGCTATGAGTCGGGGTCCGGCTTCGTGCGTCACACGGAGTACCGGCGCTTTGGAGAAGAGGACTGGCTCTACCTGGACGACTACGACTGCCGGTATGCTTGGCTGGCGGAGGCCATCTGCGCCGACCTGGTGGCGGACGAAGCGGATGAGCGCAAGCTGGATCTCCACTTCCATGCCCCTGTGACGCCGCAGAGCGCCGACCTGGGCTTTGACGCGGCGTGGCGCTACGACGCAGGCGGCCGCGCCGGGCTCATTTTCCGTTCGGGCCGCCGGGTGGTGCGGGCCGAGGCCGCGGGGACGGATTTCACCGATGAGAATGTTCTGGCGCAATTACGGGAAGCCTTTGCTTCGGAGGGAGCTTAACAATGGAAAATCTGCTGTTTATCAATGCCTGTGTGCGGGGGGAGCGGTCCCGCACCCGAAAGCTGGCCCGGCGCTTTTTGGAGGCGTATCAGGCCAAACACCCGGACAATGCGATTACGGAACGTAATTTGTGCGATGAAAGATTACAGCCTCAGTACCCGGAGATCTTGGACGAGCGGGATGCGCTGTGGAACGCCGGACGGTTGGACCAGCCCATGTTCGAACCCGCCCGGCAGTTTGCCGCGGCGGATCGGATCGTGGTCGCCGCCCCGTTCTGGGACCTGTCCTTTCCGGCCATCCTGAAGATTTACCTGGAACGGATCTCGGTCGCCGATATCACCTTCGGCTATGACGAGCGGGGGGCGATGAAGGGCCTGTGCCGGGCCTCCAAGCTGCTGCTGATCACCACCCGGGGCGGTCGTTATGCCGGCACGCCCCTGGAGATGGCCACCCCCACCATGAAGGCCCTGTGCGTCATGTACGGCATCCCGGAGTTCCAGTGCCTGGACGCCGAGGGACTGGACGACGTGCGTCAGGACCGGGCGGCCCTCCTGGCCGCGGCGGAGCGCAGGGCGGACGCCCTGGCGGAGGTGTTTTGAGATGAAGAAGCGTATCCTGCTGCTGACTACCGGCGGCACCATCGCCTCCCTGCCCACGGACCGGGGGCTCTCTCCCGGCCTGAACGGCACGGCCCTGGCGGGGCTGCTCCCCCAGGGGGTGCTGGAGCACTACGCAATCACCGTTCGGGACATCCTGCATCTGGATTCCTCCAACATCCAGCCGGAGGAGTGGCAGACCATTGCACGGCATGTCTATGAAAACAGAACGCAATATGATGGCATTGTGATTACGCATGGTACGGACACAATGGCCTACACGGCTTCTGTGCTCTCCTTTATGCTGCAGGGGATCGGGGTGCCCGTGGTGCTCACCGGCGCCCAGCTGCCCATGACCCACCCCCTTACCGATGGGCTGGACAACCTGCGCACGGCGCTGGCCATGGCGGCCTCGGGCACGGCGGGGGTATTCCTGGCCTTTGACCGGAAGGTGATCCTGGGCTGCCGGGCGGTGAAGACCCGAACGACCGACTTCGACGCCTTTGAGAGCGTCAACGCCCCGCTGGCGGCGACGGTGGATGGGAAGGGTTTGCGGATCCATCGCCAGGCCCTTCCCGTCCCCGCAGGGTCGTGTGCGCTGCGGGACAGGCTCTGCGACAAGGTCTTCCTGATCAAGCTAACCCCAGGCCTGGACCCGGAGATCTTCGATATGCTGCTGCAGATGCATTACCGCGGCATCGTGATCGAGGCGTTCGGCGCGGGCGGGCTGCATTTTGTGCGCCGGGATCTGATCGCCAAGCTCCACGCGGCGGCGCTGGCAGGCATCACGGTGGTGGTGTGCAGCCAGTGCCTTTATGAGCCCAGTGATTTTTCCCTCTACGAGGTGGGTCAGCGGGCCCTGGCCCAGGGGGTCATCCCCGGCCGGGACATGACCACCGAGGCGGCGGTGACCAAGCTCATGTGGGCCCTGGGGCAGACGGCGGAGGCGGCGGAGATCCGGGATTGCTTTGACCGCAGCCTGGCGGGCGAGGTCACGCTGTAGCAAAAGCCCCCGGCCCTGCGGCCGGGGGCTTTCTTTACATTTCGCGGCGGCCCTCCAGGGCGCGCATAAGGGTAGCGTCGTCGGCATACTCCAGGTGACTGCCCACGGGGATACCGTAGGCCAGACGGGTCACCTTCACCTGGAAGGGCTTGAGCAGCCGGGAGAGGTACATGGCGGTAGCCTCCCCCTCCGTATCCGGGTTGGTGGCCATAATGACCTCCCGCACGTCCCCGGCGCCGACCCGCGCGAGCAGCTCCTTGACGCGCAGGTCGTCCGGGCCCACATGGTTCATGGGGGAGATGACCCCGTGGAGCACGTGATAGGCGCCGGAATACTCCCGGGAGCGTTCCATGGCGATCACGTCCTTGGGATCGGCCACCACACAGATGGTGCTTTGATCCCGCTTGGCGCTGGCGCAGATGGGACAGGGCCCGTCGCCTTCGGCAAAGTTCTGACACACCGGACAGCAGTGGATGGCGGACTTGGCCTGCCGGATGGCGTCGGCAAAGCCGGCGGCGTCCTCATCGGGCAGGGAGAGCACGAAAAGGGCCAGCCGCTGGGCGCTCTTCCGGCCAATGCCGGGCAGGCGGGCAAACTGCTCCACCAGACGCTCCAGAGCAGGAGGAAAGTATTCCATGCTTATTCCCCCCGCAAGGCGGCGATGGCGGCGGCCGGGTCCGCCGCGCCGTAGACCGCGGAGCCGGCCACCAGAGTATCCGCCCCGGCGGCCACCACACGGGGGGCGGTTTTGGCGTTGACCCCGCCGTCCACCTCCAGGCGGCAGGCGGGGTGATAGCGGTCGATGAGCGCGCGTACCTGGGAGACGGTTTCCAGCTGTTCCTCCAAAAAGGCCTGTCCGCCGAAGCCGGGTTCCACCGTCATCACCAGCACCAGGTCCAATTCCTCCAGATAGGGGAGGACCGCTTCGGCCTTCGTGATGGGCCGCAGGGCCACCGCTTTCTTCACCCCGCACCGGTCCATCTGGCGCAGGGCCTCCCGAATGCGGGTGGGGTGGTCGGCCTCCAGATGGACCGAGAGCAGGTCGGCCCCGGCCTGGGCGAAAGCCTCCACATAGCGCACCGGCTTGTCGATCATCAGGTGCACGTCCAGAAACAGGTCGGTGCATTTGCGGATGGACTGCACCACCGGCACGCCGATGGTGAGGTTGGGTACGAAGCAGCCGTCCATCACGTCCACGTGGAGCATGTCGGCGCTGGACACCCGGGCGATATCCCGCTCCAGATTCACAAAATCAGCGGAGAGGATGGAGGGAGAGATTTTAATCATTTTTTCACCACTCCTTGGTCGGTTTTTCAGAAAGTTCTGCTAAAATGGGCCATACCGCCGGAAGAAGGGCGGGGCACCGGGATGCGGGGTGCGACATAGGATACGGCAAGCGGATGACGCCCCGGGACGGCTGCCGGTCCTCCCCAGGCGCCTGCGCGCCGGCTCCCACAAGACCCGGCCCGGCGGCATGGGCCCCGGAACAGCGCGCCGCATCATATAGATGTCCAGGGGGGACCGTGTCCCCCCTGGACTGAGACGATGCCCCAGGCGGAAGCCGCTTTCCTGAGAAGGCTGCGCCCCGCTGCGCGCGGGCGGTCTGCAGCCGGTTGGGACGGGCCGTCCCCCCTGGACTAATGGTAGAAATCGTTGGTGTGGCATTCCCGGGCCTGGTAACCCTCTTTGCACAGGGCGTCCAGGATCGCCCGCTTGTGGGTGTGGCCGAAGGCCTCCAGCGTCACCCGCAGCTCCACGCCGCTCTGGCGGTTGATATTGACGAACTGGTTGTGCTCCAGCTTGATGATATTGCCGTTTTCCCGGGCCACGATGGAGGCCACCCGCAGCAGCTCGCCGGGGCGGTCGGGCAGCTGCACCGAGAAGGTGAACACCCGCCCGCGGTTGATGAGCCCGTGCTGCACCAAGCTGGCCACGGTGATCACGTCCATGTTGCCGCCGGAGAGGACCGGCACCACGTTCTTGCCCTTGCAGTCCAGGTGGTTCAGGGCGGCGATGGGCAGCAATCCGGCGTTTTCCACGATCATCTTGTGCTTTTCCATCATATCCAGAAAAGCGTCCACCAGCTCGTCGTCGTCGATGGTGATCACATCGTCGATATTTTTTTGGATATAGGGGAAAATCTGGTCGCCGGGGGTTTTGACCGCCACGCCGTCGGCGATGGTTTCGATCCGGGGCAGGGTGAGCACATGTCCGGCCTCCAGACTGGCTTTCATGGAGGCCGCGCCGGTGGGCTCCACGCCGATGACGGTCACGTTGGGGTTGAGCAGCTTGGCCAGAGTGGACACGCCGGTGGCCAGTCCGCCCCCGCCGATGGGCACCAGGATCACGTCCACGTCGGGCAGGTCCTGGAAGATCTCGTAAGAGATCGTGCCCTGGCCGGTGGCGACGGCGGGGTCGTTGAAGGGGTGTACGTAGGTCAGGCCCTGTTCCTGGGAAAGCTGGGCGGCCAGGGCCGCGGCGTCGTCGAAGGTTTCCCCCTGCAGGATGACCTTGGCCCCGTAATCCTTGGTGTTGTTGACCTTGACCAGCGGCGTGGTGGTGGGCATGACGATGGTGGCCTCCACTCCGGCGGCCTGGGCGGCGTAGGCCACGCCCTGGGCGTGGTTGCCCGCCGAGGCGGTCACCAGCCCGCGGGCCTTCTCTTCCTCGGACAAGGTGCTGATCTTGTAGTAGGCGCCCCGAATCTTATAGGCCCCGGTGACCTGCATGTTTTCCGGCTTGATGTATACCTGGTTCCCGGTGGCCCTGGAGAAGGCCTTGCTGTAGACCAGGGAGGTGTTCAGAATGACCCCGGACAGCACGGCGCGGGCTTCCTTGAACTCTTTCAGAGTGAGCATAGCGGGCAGACTTCCTTCCAATCTATAAGTAGTAATATTCTAATGAGTTTTCCCGGCAAAGTCAACGTGTTCTTGACACTCCCGCCGGGCAGGGGGTACAATAAAACCAACTGGGGCGCTGCCCCGTGGATGGAGGCTGTGCCGATGGCGAAGATCGTGAAAAAATCCCCCGTCCCGCTGTACCTGACGGCGGCGTTGTGGATCGTGTGGGCGCTTCTGGGCCCGATGTATGCCCTGTGGCACTTCCTCCTTTTGGCGGGGCTCTCCATCGCGGTGTTTTGGGCGGCGCGGCGCCTGTTCCGCGACCGGGTGCTGGTGCTGCCCGACCCGGAGCCGGAGGCGCCCAGCGAGCCGGTGACGACCGGAAACCCGGAGATGGACGCCCTCATGGCCGAGCGGGACAGGGCCGTCTCCGAGATGCGCCGGCTCAACGACAGCATTGAGGATGCAAAGATCTCCCGGCAGATCGACCATATGGAGCGGGTGACCCAGAAGATCTTCGCCCATGTGGCGGAAAACCCCAAAAAGCTGCCCCAGATCCGGCGCTTCCTCAATTATTACCTGCCCACCACCCTCAAGCTGCTCAACGCGTATGACCGCATGGACGACGCGGGGGTGGCGGGGGCCAACATCGACGGCACCATGGGTAAGATCGAAGCGATGCTGGACACGGTGGTGCTGGCCTACGACAAGCAGCTGGACGCCCTGTTCGCCGACGAGGCGCTGGATATTTCCACCGATATTACCGTGATGGAGCAGATGCTCTCCCAGGAGGGCCTGGGCGGGACGCAGCTGGGCCGCTGAACGGTGAAACAACGACTTGATGACAACAATGGAGGATGAAGACCATGACGGATCATACCGATTTTACCCCTGAACTGACCCTTTCCCCCGATTTGAATACCGCCGCTGCCGCCGCCGAGGCCCCCAAGGCGCCGGAGACCCCCGGCCTGACCCTGGACCCCACTGTGGCGGTGGACGAGGCGGCCGCCCAGAAGGCGCGGGACGCCAAGGCGGTGCAGCTGGACGAGAGCCAGCTCACTGAGGCCGAGCGCAAAATGGTCAACGACTTTGCGCAGAAGATCGACATCACCGATTCCAGCGTGGTGCTCCAGTACGGCGCGGCGGCCCAGAAGAATATCGCGGGCTTTTCGGAAAATACGCTCAATTCCGTGCGCACCAAGGATCTGGGTGAGGTGGGCCAGGCGCTGTCTTCCCTGGTGGTGGAGCTCAAGGGCTTCGGCAAGGAGGAGGAGAAGGGCGTCTTCGGCTTCTTCAAAAAGAAACGCAACGAGCTGGAGGCCATGAAAGTGGCCTACACCAAGGCGGAGGCCAATGTGGACAAGATCGTCCAGGTGCTGGAGAACCATCAGGTGACCCTGATGAAGGACATTGCCATGCTGGACCAGATGTATGACCTGAACACCAAGTATTATAAGGAATTGACCATGTATATCCTGGCGGGTAAGAAGCGCCTTGCCCAGGTGCGGGAGAACGAGTTGGAGCAGCTGCGCAGAAAGGCCGCCGAGACCGGCGCCCAGGAGGATGCCCAGGCCTACAACGACCTGGCGAACATGTGCTCCCGCTTTGAGAAGAAGATCCATGATCTGGAGCTGACCCGCATGATCTCCATCCAGATGGGGCCTCAGACCCGCCTGATCCAGAACAACGACAGTCTCATGCTGGAAAAGATCCAGTCCTCCCTGGTGAATACCATCCCCCTGTGGAAGAGCCAAATGGTGCTCTCCCTGGGCCTGGAGCACTCCCGCCAGGCCACCGCCGCCCAGAGCGCGGTGACCAACATGACCAACGAGCTGCTGCAGAAGAACGCCGACATGCTCAAGATGGGCACCATCGAGACCGCCAAGGAGGCCGAGCGCAGCGTGGTGGATATCCAGACCCTTCAGCACACCAACCAGCAGCTCATCTCCACGCTGGACGAGGTCATGAAGATCCAGCAGGACGGCGCCCAAAAGCGCCGGGAGGCCGAGGTCGAATTGGGCCGTATCGAGGGCGAGCTGAAGCAGAAGCTGCTGGAGCTTCGGGGGTAGACGGGTCAAAAAAGCGGTCACGGCGCCGTTTGGGCAGCGCCCGGGCCTTTGGCGCGGAGACGCGGGCGGAATTCTGCAAAGCAAGGTGAGCCTATGAAGTTTCTGAAATCCTATACCGGGGCCATGGTGGTGCTGGCGGCGGTCATCGTATTGTCCGCCCCCCTGGGATGCCTGCGTTCCGTGAACGCCCAGCGCGCCCAGGTGCTGGAGCTCTTCGCCCAGGGCGGGCAGGGGGACGGCGGTTCGGTGGCCTCCGACCTGCAGGACCGTATCGGCACGGCGCAAAATCTGCTGACGGTGGCCCGGCGGTACCCGGAGACCGACGGAATTTCCGACCTGGAAGGGGCCATCGCCTGGGCGCAGGGCAACGCCGACCCGGACAAGGGCGCCTTTCCGGAAGCCGACGTGAACCTGGGTGCGGTATGCGCCCAGGTCATCGCGCAGCTGCGGGCGGCGGGCGTGTCGGAAAAGGACGCCCAGTACCTGTACGGGTTTGAGGCGGAGCTGTCCGGGGCAGCCGACCGCATGAGCCGGGATGAATACAGTAAAGCGGCCGACCGCTTCAACCGCAAGGTGCTGGGGCGCTTTCCCGCGGTGCTGCTGCGAAATCTGGGAGCGGTCAAGGAACTGGCTTTGGTGGCTGATGTGAATGATTAGGAGAGAGCGATGAGAAAAACGAACTTATCCGCGCTGCTCTGCGCCCTGCTGTGCATGGCGCTGCTGACGGCCCCGGCGCTGGCATTGGTGCAGGCGCCCGAAAACACCTACGTGGGGGATTATGCCGGCGTGCTGAGCGATGCCACGGAGGATTACATCATGACCCAGAACGAGACGCTGACCGCGGCCACCGGCGGAGCGATCGTGGTGGTCACGGTGGACTTCCTGGACGGCATGGAGATCGACGATTACGCCTATGAGATCTTCAACGACTGGGGCATCGGGGACGCGGACGCCGACAACGGGCTGCTCCTTCTGCTGGCCATCGGGGAGGAAAACTACTATGCCCTGCAGGGCAGCGGCATCCAGAATGCCCTCACCGCGTCCAAACTGGACGATTATCTCTGGAACTACCTGGAGAGCGACTTTGCCGCGGGGGACTATGATGCCGGGGTACGGAAGGTCTTTGACGCGTTCTACGACTGGTACGACAGTTATTACGGCGGCCTGAGCGCCGGTCAGGGCCAGGAGAGCGGCGGTGCGGGGAACGAATTCGATTATTATCCGGAACCGGCCGGCCCAGGCGCGGTGACCACCGTCGTGGGCTCCATCGGGGCGCTGCTGGCCGTCGTTGTGGTGGTGCTGCTGATCGTTGTGGTCTGTGTGTGTGACGGCATGCGCTACCGGCGTTACCGCAGACGTTATCTGATGCCGGGCATGCCGCCCCCGCCCTACATCTACCGGCCCTTTCTCTTTGGGCGCCCGCACCGCCCGCGCCCGCCCCGGCCGCCCCGCGGCCCCGGCGGGTTTGGCGGTCCCGGCCGGCCGGGCGGCTTCGGCGGAGGACCCCGCCCGCCCCGGGGCGGCACGTTTTCGGGCGGCTTCGGGGGCGGCGGCTCCCGCGGCGGCGGCGCAGGCCGCAGGCCGGGCGGCTCCTCCTTTGGCGGCGGATTCTCCGGCGGGTCCTTCGGCGGGCGCGGCGGGTTCGGCGGCGGCTTCGGGGGCGGCTTCGGGGGCGGCTCCCGGGGCGGCTTCGGGGGCGGCGCCTCCCGCGGCGGCGGCGCAGGCCGCAGATAACGACAAAAATTCCCCGGAGCCCGGCTCCGGGGAATTTTTCGTGCGGCGGTACGACACAGAACCGACATAAGATTGAGGTAAGATATCCGGGAAAGGAGCGGAGCGCATGGGTTATCAAGTACTTCTGGCGGAGGACGAGGCACGGATGCGGGATATCGTGCGGGACTATCTCGCCGCCCATGGCTGGGCGTGCGACCTGGCCCGAAACGGCGCCGAGTGCCTGGACCTGCTGCGGGACCATGATTACGACGCGCTGCTGCTGGATGTGCTGATGCCGGAGCTGGACGGCTTTGCCGTCTGCCGGGCGGTGCGGTGTGGCAGCGGAGTACCCATCCTGTTCCTCACCGCGCTGGGCGGGGAGGAGGACGTGCTCCGGGGCTATGCCCTGGGCGCGGACGACTATGTGACCAAGCCCTTTTCTCTGGCGGTGCTGCTGGCCAAAACGGAGGCGCTGATCCGCCGGAGCCGCGGTCAAAGCGCGGACGGACGGCTGCGCTGCGGAGCCATTTCCGTGGATCCGGGCCGCCGCGTCTGTACAGTCGGTGATCAAACGATCAAATTATCCCCGCGGGAATATGAATTGCTCCTGTGCCTGCTGCACAATTCGGGAAGAGTCCTCAGCCGTGCCCAGCTGCTGGATAAGGTTTGGGGCCTCGACTTTGACGGAGACGAGCGGGCGGTGGACGTGCGCATCAAGAGCCTGCGCGCGGCCCTGGGGAGCGCCGGAAAGCAGATCAAAACCGTGTTCAAGGCGGGGTATCAGCTGGAGGAGGCGTGCGAGGGATGAGGCGTTTTTGGAGCGCGGGGCCCCGGAGGCTGCGCTGGAAGCTGCTGCGGCCCCTGGGCGGGACGTTTGCCCTGCTTTGGCTGGGCACCATGGCCCTGCTGACGCACAATACCTGCCGGGAGCTGGAGAGCAGCGCCAAAGCCGCGGCCCGTTCCGCCCAGACGAGTCTGGAGGAGCACTGCGAATTCTATGAGAACAACCTCGCCAACGGACTGGGGGACGAGGCGGCGAACATCCTGCGGAACAACCTCAGCTCCCTCTCGCTGGGGCAGGTCAGCGAAATGGACGGAGGGATGGCCCTGACGGCCCGGACGGAGGCGGGATATGTCCGCAGCCAGCTGGCCTGGGGCTGGGGCCACCGGGAGGGCGTGGACATCGGCCAGCGGTGGTACATCTCCCTGGACGAGGGGCTGGACGACCGGGGCCAGCTGGAGCTGGCCCGCTGGATCCTGGCCCACCGGTCGGGGTGGGAGTACGGCATCTACCCGCCGGACGACCGGGAGGGCGCCTGGAGCGGGGACGGCTCCTTTGCCCGGATCACCGGGCTGGAACGGCCGGGCCACGCCATCGCCGTGCAGAAGATTGAGATCATCCATCCCGACGGCACGGCGGACACCATGGTGGAGACCGCCCTGGAGGGGGCGGGCGAAACCTGGGACTTCGCCTACCTGCAGGTGCGCAGCGTGCTGCTGCCGTCCTGGAGCAGCAATGGGAAGGACGGCCCCGTCAATATGGAACGGCGGCTGGCCTCCTTCCGGGAGGCCCAGGCCATCCTGGACCGGGAGATCGCCGGGGCGGAGCGCTCCGTTTGGAAGGACGGGGGGTTTGCCCTGGGGAGCACAATGGGCGGCAACACGGTGCTGCAGTATCTGGCCGTTCAGTGCGACGTGCTGCCCGCCGCGCTGAAGCAGGAGGCGGGGCTGTACCTCAGCACGGGTCTGTTGACACTGATCGTCCTGCTGGTTTTGTCCGCGCGCCTGTCCAGGCAGGTGACCGAGCCGGTGGAGCAGCTGTGCGCCCGGGTGGCCGAAGGAGCGTCCTGTCCGGAAAACGGCCCCATCCGGGAGCTGAACGCCCTGGCGGCGGCGTTCCATTCCGACCAGGCCAGACGGGAGGCGCAGCTGACCCGCGAGCGGGACTTCGCCCGGGCGGCCGCCCATGAGCTGAAGACCCCGTTGGCCGTGCTCCGCTCCCATGCGGAGGCCCTGCGGGAGGACATCGCCCCGGAAAAGCGGGCGCAGTATCTGGATATTATCCTGGATGAGAGCGACCGAATGGGCGCGCTGGTGGGGGAGATGCTGGACCTGTCCCGGCTGGAGGCGGGTGCGGGGGGTTTGGAGGTCCTGCCGGTGGAACTGGCGGAGCTGGCGGAAGAGACCCTGTCCCGGCTGGCTCCAGGCGCACGAGCCAAAGGTGTGCGCCTGGAGCCCGACCTGCATCCGGCATTGGTGTCCGGCGACCGGGCCCGGCTGGAACGGGTCCTCTCCAACCTGACCTCCAACGCCCTGCGCCATTGTCCCGCCGGGGGCGCGGTACGGGTGCAGACCGAACGGGTCCGGGGGCAGGCGGTGCTTACGGTGGAGAACGACGGGGAGCCGGTCCCGGAACAGGACCTGCCCCGCCTGTGGGAGCCCTTTTTCAAGGGAGACCGTTCCCGCAGCCGGGCCCGCGGCGGGGCCGGGCTGGGGCTGGCCATCGTCCGCGCCGCCGTGTTGGCCCATGGGGGAAGCTGTACGGCGGAGAATATCCCCGGCGGCGTCCGGTTCCAGGTGCGGCTGCCCGCCTTGCAATCGGAGCGGTAGTATGGTACAATACCCGCATAGCGGCTCTTGTGCCGATTGACCGGCGCCGCAGGCCGCTGCGCGGTCCTGGCAGGAGCGTTCAAACAGAGATTGCGAGGGATCTTGGAATGGGATTCAACCGACCGGAAGCCAAATTTCAAGCCAGAAACGCCATGCGGGGCGCCTATCCTCACCCCATGCTGGTGACGCTGGTCTATGTGCTGCTGACCAGTGTGCTGGCCAGCGCCATCATGTACTTTGTGAACAACCCCTTTCAGATCGCCTACATGTATCTGCTGGACGGCATCTATGACCCGGAGACGATTTTTCACTATGTGTTCCTCCCGGGCCGGGTTGCCCTTTACGCAGTGCTGGAGCTCCTGATCTCTCTGTATACCTGCGTCATGGGCTTCGGGTACACCTCTTACAGCCTGCGCCTGGCCCGCGGTGAGCAGCCGGGCTACCGCAACCTGATGGACGGTTTCGCACGGATCGGCCGTGTGCTGATCTGCGCCATCCTGATCAGCGTGTTTACCGGATTATGGACCCTGCTGGCCATGATCCCCTATCTGGCCGTCATGATCCTGGCCGCGGTGCTGGACAGCGGCGTGCTCATCGCCTTGGCGGTGGTGCTTTGCATCGCGGGCGTTGGCTTCGGCATCGCGGTGAGTTACCGTTACCGCCTGGCCTATTATTTGCTGCTGGACGACCCGGATATGGGGAGCCTGGAGGCGATTTCCCGCAGCAAGCAGGCCATGCGCGGCTGGAAGGGCTCTTTGTTCGTGCTGGATCTGTCCTTCCTTGGGTGGATTCTGCTGACGCCCTTTACATTAGGCATTTTGGGGTTGTGGCTCAACCCCTATATGGGGGCCGCTGAAGCCAATTTCTACGATTACGTGGTCCACGGCGCGTTTGGCCCTCAGACGGCGGAGGGCGGGCCGCAATCCGGCGGGTACGGACCCAACTACGGCGGCCCCACGAATGACCCGGGGCAGCCCTTTTAAGCTCCGGCAGCTGGCGCTTACCGCGGCTCCGCGCGGAAGAAGGCTTGAAAGCGCGGGGGAGCGCGGATCGGGATCGAAAAAGGCCCACCCTGCTGTGGTGGGCCTTTTTTGTGGCTTGACGGGAAGACGCCGGGTTTCCCGGGGAGGGAGGAGAACGCATGTACAGCGGATATGAGCTTTTATGGATTTTCTTTGTTTATGCGCTGCTGGGCTGGTGTACCGAGGTGAGCTATGCGGCTCTGGTGACGGGGAAATTCGTCAACCGGGGATTCCTCAACGGGCCGGTGTGTCCCATTTACGGCTTCGGCGCGGCCATTATTTTCCTCTGCCTGGAGCCGCTCAAGCAGAACCTGCTGCTGCTCTTTCTGGGGTCGGTGCTGCTGACCTCCCTGTTGGAGCTGGCGGCCGGATTTGTGCTGGAGAAGCTCTTCCATCAGCGCTGGTGGGATTACTCCGACGAGCCCTTCAATCTGGGCGGCTATATCTGCCTGCGTTTTTCCATCGCCTGGGGGCTGATCGGGCTGTTTGTGGTGGATCTGCTCCATCCGACGGTGATGCTGCTGGTGCGCCTGCTGCCCCATACGCTGGGCGTGGTCCTGCTGGCCTGCTTCGGAGCGGTCATAGCGGTGGATCTGGCGGCCACAGGCAGCTCCATCGCCAGGCTCAACCGCCAGCTGAAGCAGATCGACGCATTGGCCGGGCGGATCCGGGAGCTGTCCGACGAGCTGGGCGAAAATCTGGCGGACAAGGTGCTGGAGGCGGCGGAGAAGGGGACGGCCTGGAAAGAGGAGCTGGACGAGCAGACCAAGCAGCTGCGGGTCGATGCGGCGGAACGGAAGGAAGAACGAAGCCAGGAGCGCTTACGGCGCAGGCGGCAGCGGCAGCAGGAGCTGGCGGAGCTGGGGGAGAAGCTGGAGCATGCGCTGGATGGGCATGCCTTCGGCCAGCGCCGCCTGATGCGGGCGTTCCCAAAGATGCGCTCCATCCAGCACCATCAGGCGCTCCAGCGCCTGCGCCGCCGCATGGAGCGCAAAGAGCAATCGTAAAAATGGGGATGGCTGCAACCATGCAGCTTTCAGGCCCGAGCCGGCAATATGCCCCTTAAAAAAGTTGCATAGGATCGCAATGGCGATCCTATGCAACTTTTGTTTGGGATTGATGTTTGGGAATCCGGTTTTGCAAGACGCCCCCGGCCTGTCGGAAAACCTTGAGCCGATGCAGGAAAACAAAGGGTTCCTGCAAAGGAGAACGCCCTGCGCAGGAGGTTCGCCGCCGCAGCGGCGAAGGGAATGGAGATCCGTATTTTTTTGAGGACATGCGTCTCAGAAAAAACACGGCTCAGCCCGCGAACATGCACGCGCGGGCCGCTTATTCCAGCACCGCGCCGCGGGCGGCGGAGGAGACCTGTTTGGCGTAGCGGGCCAGATAGCCGGTCTTGATCCGGGGCTCGGGGCAGGTCCAGGCGGCCTTGCGCGCGGCCAGAACGGCCTCGTCCACCCGGACCTCGATCTTACAGGAGGGAATGTCGATGCAGACCAGATCCCCCTCCTCCACAAAGGCGATGGGGCCGCCCAGGGCGGCTTCGGGGGAGACATGGCCGATGGCCGCGCCGCGGGTGGCGCCGGAGAAGCGGCCGTCGGTGATGAGGGCGACAGAGGAGCCAAGGCCCATACCCACGATGGCGGAGGTGGGGTTGAGCATCTCGCGCATGCCGGGGCCGCCCTTGGGGCCCTCATAGCGGATGATGACCACGTCGCCCGGGACGATCTTGCCGTCGTAGATGGCCTGGATGGCGTCGTCCTCGCTGTCGAACACGCGGGCCGGGCCGGTGTGGGACATCATCTCCGGGGCGACGGCGGAGCGCTTGACCACGCAGCCCTCGGGAGCCAGGTTGCCCTTGAGCACGGCGATGCCGCCGTCGGCGGAGTAGGGGCGGTCGATGGGCCGGATCAGCTCCGGGTCCCGGTTGACCACGCCCTCCAGGTTTTCCTCCAGCGTTTTGCCCGTAACGGTCAGCACGCCGGTGTCCAGAAGGCCCTTTTGCTTCAGCTCCGCCATGACGGCGTGGACGCCGCCCGCCCGGTCCAGGTCCTCCATGTAGGTCTCGCCGGCGGGGGCCAGATGGCACAGGTTGGGCGTGCGGGAGGAGATCTCGTTGGACATGTCCAGCGAGAGTTCGATGCCGCATTCATGGGCGATGGCGGGCAGGTGGAGCATGGTGTTGGTGGAGCAGCCCAAGGCCATGTCCACCGTGTCGGCGTTGTGGAAAGCGGCCTCGGTCATGATGTCGCGGGGCTTGATGTCCCGCTTGACCAGTTCCATGATCTGCATGCCGGTATGCTTGGCCAGACGCAGGCGGGCGGAGTAGACGGCAGGGATGGTGCCGTTGCCCTTGAGGGCCATGCCGATGGCCTCGGTCAGACAATTCATGGAATTGGCGGTATACATGCCGGAGCAGGAGCCGCAGGTGGGGCAGGCATTGCGCTCATACTCCTCCACACCGGCCTCATCCAGCTTGCCGGCGTAGTAGGAGCCCACCGCCTCGAACATATGGCTCAGGCAGGTGCGCCGGCCGTCGGTCAGGTGACCGGCCAGCATGGGGCCGCCGGAACAGAAGATGGTGGGGATGTTGACCCGGGCGGCGGCCATCAGCAGGCCGGGCACGTTCTTGTCGCAGTTGGGGATCATGACCAGACCGTCGAACTGATGGGCCATGGCCATGGCCTCGGTGGAGTCGGCAATGAGGTCCCGGGTGACCAGGGAATATTTCATGCCCACATGTCCCATGGCAATGCCGTCGCACACGGCGATGGCGGGGAACTCGACGGGGGTGCCGCCCGCGGCGCGGACGCCGGCCTTCACGGCCTCGGCGATCTTGTCCAGGTTCATATGGCCGGGGACGATCTCATTGTAGGAACAGACCACGCCGATGAGGGGACGCTCCAGTTCCTCCTTGGTGTAGCCCAGGGCATAGAACAGGGAGCGGTTGGGGGCGGCGGGGACGCCCTTCTTTACATTGTCGCTGCGCATGGGAGACCTCCTTATGTAAAAAGATGTATGATGACACTTGCATTGTCTGACTTTATACTATAGGATAGAAGCAGCACTGTCAAGAACTGACCTGGAGGTAAGTGCATGGAAAAGAAGAACCGGACGCAGCAGACCGCTGAGAGTCTGTATAATCATATCGTGGTGGAGGGGCGCAGAAAGCCCGGGGAGAAGCTGCCCAACGAAGTGGAGCTCGCCGCCGGGCTGGGCGTGAGCCGCGCCACGCTGCGGGAGGCCATCCGTACCCTGTGTACCCGGGGGGTGCTGGAGGTGCGCCGGGGCAAAGGGACCTATGTGTCCCAGCGGGTGGGTGAGATCGACGATTTCGGTTTTTCCGGAGTGGACTATGCCAGGGGGCAGCTGCGGGACCTGTTTGAGCTGCGCTCTATTTTTGAGCCCAGGGCCGCCCGGCTGGCCTGCCGCCGGGCCACAGAGGGGGAACTGGCGGAGATCCTGCGGCGGGGCGCGGATGTGGAGCGCTGCATCCGCTTGGGCGAGGACCGTACCCAGGCCGACCGGGCCTTTCACGCGGCCATCGTCCGGGCCGCCCACAACGAGTTCATGGTGCGCCTGCTGCCCATGATCGACCAGGCCGTGTCCGCCGCCATCGTCTCCGGCGGACACGGGGCGCAGCTGGCGGAGGACACCCTGCGGGATCATGCGCTGCTGCTGGAGTTTTTGCAGAAACGGGACGCGGCGGGGGCGGAGCACGCCATGGCCATCCACATGCATCACTCCATCGACGTGATGGGGCTGGGGGAGGAAACGCAGCCGTAAAACCGCCGCAGGCCCCTGGGGGCGCTGGATTCTACCGCTGGTCGGTTGACAGGAGCGGGCGCCGCCGCCTAAAATGGGCCCAAAGGAGGGTACGGAATGTACGAGATTGACAAGGCACGATTCGGCGCCTTTGTGGCCGGGCTGCGGCGGGAGGGCGGAATGACGCAGAAAGAGCTGGCGCAGCGCCTGTTTGTTTCTGATAAGGCGGTAAGCAAATGGGAGCGGGGCCTGAGCATGCCGGATGTGGCGCTGCTCGCCCCGCTGAGCGAGCTTTTGGGCGTGACGGTGACCGAACTTCTGCGGGGACAGCGCACCCAGGAGCGGGAGACGCTGGAGGCCGGGGAGGTGGAGCGGCTGGTAAGCTCCGCCGTGCGGCTCTCCGCCGGAGAACAGCGCGTTCGTGCCCGGCGGCGGAAGGGGTGGCGGCTGGCCTGGGTGCTGTGCGCCCTGGCGGCGGCGGGGGAGGTGGCGCTGCTGCTGGCCATGGGCTTCTCCTGGGAAGAGATGGGGAGCACGGTGCTGCTGGTAGTCATGCTGTGCGTGCTCTTCGGAGCATGGCTGTGCTTTTTGGCGCGGGAGAGCCTGCCCCGGTATTATGATGAGAACAAGATCAGCTTTTATGGGGACGGGGTCTTTCGTATGAACCTGCCGGGGGTCCATTTCAACAACAGCAACTGGCCCCATGTGCTCAACGCCATGCGGGTGTGGCTGCTGGGAACGGAGGTGGCTTTCCCGCCCCTGTGGTGGGCGGTCCATACGCTTTGGCCGGGGCACGCGCTCATCGCGGAGCTGCCGCTCACCCTCTTTGCCTGCCTGGGCTTTTGCCTGCCCGCCTATTTTGCCGGAAAGAAATACGAATAGGCGGCAGGCGGCGTTTGGCACAGGGGTGGCGGGAAATGCTGCAGAGCAAAGGAAATCCGTGGGGGATCGACACAGGCCATTACGCAGGAAAGCGGCCGTCCCGGATGGGGCGGCCGCTTTATGCAGCGTGGTTTAGTTGGAGGCGCTGTCCAGATCCTTGTCGCCGCCCCAGATCATGTTCTTGCGCAGCTCGGCGCCCACGATCTCCATCGGATGCTTGGCCAGGTTGGCGCGCTTGGAATTGAAGAAGGTGCGGCCATTCTTGTTCTCGGCGATCCACTTGCCGGCGAACGTGCCGTCCTGAATGTCCGCGAGGACCGCCTTCATGTTCTTCTTGGTCTCCTCATAGGGCAGAACCCGGGGACCGGAGACGTACTCGCCGTACTCGGCGGTGTCGGAAATGGAGTAGTTCATGGCCGCCACGCCGCCCTTGTTGATCAGGTCGATGATGAGCTTCATCTCGTGGATGCACTCAAAGTAGGCGTTCTCCGGCTCGTAACCGGCCTCCACCAGGGTCTCGAAGCCGCACTTCATCAGGTCCACCACGCCGCCGCACAGCACGGCCTGCTCGCCGAACAGGTCGGTCTCCGTCTCGTCGTGGAAGGTGGTCTCCATCACGCCGGCGCGGGCGCCGCCGATGCCGGCAATGTAAGCCAGGGCGATCTTATAGGCGTTGCCGGTGGCGTTCTGCTCCACCGCCACCAGGCAGGGCACGCCCTTGCCCGCCACATACTGGGAACGAACGGTGTGGCCGGGGCCCTTGGGGGCCGCCATGAACACGTCCACACCGGCGGGCGGGACGATCTGCTGATAGCGGATATTAAAACCGTGCGCAAACGCCAACGCCTTGCCTTCGGTCATGTAGGGAGCGATGTCCTTCCTGTAGACGTCCGCCTGGACCTCGTCGTTGATGAGGATCATAACGATGTCGCCCCATTTGGCGGCCTCGGGAACGGTCTTGACCGCCAGGCCGGCCTTCTCCGCTTCGCTCCAGCGCTTGGAGCCCTCCCGCAGACCCACGCACACGTCGCAGCCGGAATCCTTCAGGTTGAGGGCATGGGCGTGACCCTGGGAGCCATAGCCGATGATGGCGATCTTTTTGCCGTTGAGATAGCTGAGCTCACAGTCCTTTTCATAGTACATCTTTGCCATGATGATACACTCCTTAATAGAAATAGGATACTTGTGGTTCATAATAACACGGAGAAGGGAAAAAGAATGATAACTGTGATACAATCTTACAGGAAATTCTTTCCCAAATTAAATTCCGCCTGCTCCTTGTTCTCGTCGCTGATCGTATAGGCGCCCCGCTCCAGCGCCACCATGCCGGTGCGCACCAGTTCGAGGATACCGAAGGCCTCCAGCAGGCGCTGCATGGCCTCGGCCTTGGTCTCGTCGCCGATGAGGGCCAGCGTGAGGGACTTGAGGGATACATCGATGATGGAGGCGCGGAAGATGTTGGCGATCTGAATGATCTCATTGCGAATGTCCGGGGTCTCGGCCCGGACCTTGAACATGACCAGTTCCCGGCGGATGGACCGCTCCGGCAGCAGCTCCTGCACGGAGTAGACGGGAAACTGCTTGCGCAGCTGATTCATGATCTGCTCGATCATGGCGTTGTCGGCCAGCACTTCAATGGTGATGCGGGAGATCGCCGGATCGTCGGTGGTGCCCACGGCCAGGGATTCGATGTTGTAGCCCTTCCGGGAGAAGAGCCGGGAGACCTGAGAGAGCACGCCTGCGGCGTTCTCCACCAGTACGGAGAGGGTGTGGCGCTTGACTGCGTTGGCGTCGTTCATATCGTCGCCCCCTTAATCCAGAATAAAGTCGGTGACCGGCGTGCCGGCGGAGACCATGGGGTGGACCATGGCGTCCTTGTCGATGGCGCACTCGATCACATAAGAGGTTCCGCAGGCGACCGCCCGGCGGAAGGCAGCCTCAAACTGGGCCTGGTCGGCGGCGCGTTCCCCGGGAATACCGTAGGCCTCGGCCAGCTTGATGAAATCGGGGCCCCGATCCAGATCGGTCTGGGAGAAACGCTTTTTGTAAATGAGGTTCTGCCACTGGCGGACCATGCCCAAGGTGCGGTTATTGAAGATAACGGTGATCACCGGGATGCCGTAGTGCTCTTCGGTGCACAGCTCGTGGCAGTTCATGCGGAAGCAGCCGTCGCCGGTGCAGTGGACCACTACCTTGCCGGGGTTGCCCACGGCGGCGCCCATAGCGGCGCCCAGGCCGAAGCCCATGGTGCCGAACCCGCCGGAGGTGATGAACTGCCCGGGACGGGAGAAGTGGTAGTACTGGGCGCACCACATCTGATGCTGGCCCACGTCGGTGACGATGATGGCGTCCCCGTCCGTCACGTCCTGAACGGTCTCCAGGATCTCGTGGGGGTGAAGAATGTCGTCCCGCTTGAGGGGGACTTCCGAATGGGAGAAGACCCATTCCTTCCAGGTGGGGTATGCGTGCTGGGGCAGGCGCTCATTGAGCAGCTCCAGCACCCGCCGGGCGTCCCCGATAATATGGTGATCGGTGCGTACATTCTTGTCGATCTCCGCCCGGTCGATGTCGATGTGGACGATCTTGGCCCCCCTGGCAAATGTGGCCGGATCGGTGGCCACGCGGTCGGAGAACCGGCAGCCGATGGCGATGAGCAGATCGCACTGGTCCACGGCGTAATTGGAGGCGTGGGAGCCGTGCATGCCGATCATGCCGGTAAACAGCGGATGGCTGCCCGGCAGCGCGCCGCCGCCCATGATGGTGGAGGCCACCGGGGCGCCCAGCCGTTCCACAAATCTGCGGAACTCCGGCACCGCGCCCTTGGAGCGGATGACGCCGCCGCCCACCAGCACCAGAGGCATCCGGGCGGTCTCGATCAGGTCCAGCAGGGTCTGGATATCGCCCGCGTCCGGTTCCGGCGTCTTCAGGTCGTGGCTGGCCCGGCGGAGCATAGCCCCCAGCCGGCCCTGGGAAGCGTGCTGCTCCAGAGGCAGGGGGGTGTAATCCGCCTCGGCGGCGGTGACATTTTTGGCAATGTCGATGAGCACCGGACCGGGGCGGCCGGAGCGGGCGATGGCAAAGGCCTCCCGCATCACGTCCGCCAGGGCCTCCGGGTCCCGCACCAGGTAGTTGCACTTGGTGATGGGCATGGAAATGCCGGTGATGTCCACCTCCTGAAAGGAGTCCTTGCCGATCAGATTCTCGCTGACGTTGCAGGTGATGAACACCACGGGGGAAGAGTCGTAATAGGCGGTGGCGATGCCGGTGGTCAGATTGGTGGCCCCGGGCCCGGAGGTGGAGAAGCATACCCCCACCTTGCCGGTGGAACGGGCGTAGCCGTCGGCGGCATGGGAGGCCCCCTGCTCATGGGCGGTCAGAATATGGCGGATCTTGTTTTTATAACCGTGCAGCTCAAACTCGTCGTACACATTCAGGATGGTACCGCCGGGGTAGCCGAATACCGTATCGACCCCCTGCTCCAGCAGGCACTCCATCAGGATCTGGGCGGTTTTCATTCTCATAGGTGCTCAGGACCTCCTTTGGCCGGAATTCGGAAAAACACAAAGCGGCTTCGTCCCATAGGACGAAGCCGCTACTCCGTGGTACCACCTAAATTCGCAGGAAATCCCCGCGCACTCGTTGCCCCGATAACGGAGGGGACCCGTGCCGGTTTACTGCCGGGCCCGTGTTCCAAACAGGCGCCAGGTTCAGCCGGCCCGCTCCCGGGCGACCTTCCGGACGGCCTCACGGAAGCTTACACCAGCCGCTCCCTCTCTGCGCTTGCGCGCCGCCCGTACTGACCCGATCATGGCTCTTTGCCAAATATTATTTGTTATGATATCGCCCCGGCGGAAATTTGTCAATCCAAACCTGCCGGTTTTCAAAGGTTCTGCGTTTTGAACAAGGAGGCTGGCGCTCAATGGCAAGGAATTTGCTGTGAGCGCCGGAAGTTAGTGTGAGCTAACAACGAAATCGGGAGAAATGTAGATAATATAGTGGAAAAATACCTTAAACTGAACGGTTTTGCTGGACATTTTGCGTGCGCTGCGTTATGATAACTCTGTTTGAAATACCGGTCAAACGGCTCTAAAATACGGCCCGTGTGTGGGCCCTGATTTGCGAGGTGGACCTATGAAGCAAAGCTTTTATGGAGGCGTGCACCCCAATGACCGGAAAGAGGCGACACGCCACAAGGCAGTGACGCCCCTGGGTGCCGCGCCCCAGCAGGTCGTCATCGCCATGTCGATGCACATCGGCGCGCCCTGCAAGAGCGTGGTGGCCAAGGGCGACCACGTGACGGTAGGACAGAAGATCGGCGAGATCGCCGGTCTGGGCGCCCCCATCCATGCGTCTGTGTCCGGGACGGTGACGGCGGTAGAGCCCCGGCCTTATCCCGGCGGGAACAAGGTCATGTCCGTGGTCATCGAGAACGATTTCCAGGATACCTTCGGCTCCGACCTGACGCCCCATCCCGACTACTCCAAGCTGACGGCGGATGAGATCGTGGAGATCATCAAGGAAGCGGGCGTTACCGGTATGGGCGGCGCCGGGTTCCCCACCCATGTGAAGATCAGTTCCGGCATCGGCAAGGTGGACACCCTCATCCTTAACGGCGCCGAGTGCGAACCCTACATCACCGCAGACCACCGGCTGATGCTGGAGCAGGGGGAGCGGGTCATCGGCGGCGCGCGCATTCTGATGCAGGCCTTCGGGCTGCAGAGCGCCACCATCGGCGTGGAGGCCAATAAGCCCGACGCCATTGAGCATCTCCAGGCCCTGGTGGGGGCCCGCGCCGACGTGCATGTGGAGTCCCTGCGCACCCGGTATCCCCAGGGCGCTGAGAAGCAGCTCATCCAGCGCCTCACCGGCCGCGAGGTGCCCCCCGGCGGCCTGCCCGCCCATGTAGGCTGCGCGGTGTTCAACGTCGGCACCGCCGCCGCGGTGTACGACGCCGTGGTGGAAGGCAAGCCCGTCACCCACCGCATCGTCACCGTCACCGGCGACGCCGTCAAGGAGCCCTGCAACCTGCTGGTGCCGCTGGGCACCTCCTTCCAGCATCTGATCGACGAGGCCAAGGGCTTTGCCGAGGAGCCCGACCGGGTGCTCACCGGCGGCCCCATGATGGGCATTGCCCAGCATACGCTGGAGGTCGGCATCATCAAGGGCACCAACGCGGTGCTCTGCCTGACCCGGAAGGAAGCCGCCCCCATTGAGACCGAGGAGGTCTGCCTGCGCTGCGCCCGCTGCGTCAACGTCTGCCCCATGCACCTGACCCCCGTGTACATGCATCTGTACGCCGGAAAGGGGATGTGGAAGGAGGCCGAGGCCCTCAACGTCATGGACTGCATCGAGTGCGGCTCCTGCAACTACATCTGCCCCGGCCGGCTCCACCTGGTCCAGTCCTTCCGGATGACCAAGATGGAACTGCGCCAGCTGGCGGCTAAGGAAAAAGCGGCAAAGGAGGCGGCCAAAGCATGAACGAGGAGAAAAAGCTGAGGCTCAAGGTGGCGTCTTCGCCCCACGTGGCCTCCCCCATCAATACCATGTCCCTCATGCGGGACGTACTGATCGCCCTGGTGCCCGCGCTGTGCGCGGCGGTGTTCTTCTTTGGCCCCCGGGCCCTGATCGCCACAGCCGTTTCCGTGGCGGCCTGCGAGCTGTTCGAGTGGGGCTACCGGAAGCTGATGAAAAAGTCCCTGGCCAACCAGGATCTGTCCGCCGCCGTCACCGGCGTGCTGCTGGCCTTTGTCTGCCCCGTGACCCTGCCCTACTGGGTACTCATCATCGGCGATTTCTTCGCCATCGTGGTGGTCAAGCAGCTCTTCGGCGGCCTGGGCAAGAACTTCATGAACCCCGCGCTGGGCGGGCGCGCCTTTTTGATGCTGTGCTACCCCGTGGCCATGACCACCTGGGCCAAGGCGGGGACCGCCAACTGGGCCCCTCTGGGGATGAGCGTGGGCCAGGATTACATCGACGCCTTTACCGGCGCCACCCCGCTGGGCGCCGACTTTATGCATAACGCCGCGCACCGGCTGCCGGACGCCAGCCTGCTGGACGCCTTTGTGGGCAATGTGGGCGGCTGCATCGGCGAAGTCTCCGCTCTGCTGCTCATCATCGGCGGCGTCTACCTGATCGTCCGCGGCGTCATTCGGGCGCGCATCCCGGTGGCCTTTATCGCCACCGTGGCGGTGCTCACCTTCCTCTTCCCCCAGGGCGGAAACGACCGGCTGACCTGGATGCTTTACCAGCTGTGCTCCGGCGGACTGATGCTGGGCGCGTTCTTCATGGCCACCGATTACGTGACCAGCCCCGTCACCAAGAAGGGCGAGATCATCTTCGGCGTCGGCTGCGGCCTTTTGACGGTGTTCATCCGCTATTTCGGCGGCTATCCCGAGGGCGTGTCCTATGCCATCCTCATCATGAACTGCTGCGTGTGGCTGCTGGATAAGGTGGGCAAGCCCAACCGCTACGGCGTCACCAAGGAAATGCGCGAGGCGCAGAAGGCCGCGAAAAAGGCCGGGAAGGAGGGCTAAGCCATGAGTGAAACTGCTGTGAAGAAAGAACCCGGCATGGCCACTCTGGTCCTGGTGCTCTTCGCCATCAGTGCGATCGTGGCCCTGCTGCTGGGTGTGACCAATATGATCACCAAGCCCTACATCGACGCAAACGACGAGAAGACCAAGCAGGCCGCCATGGCCGAGGTGCTCCCCGCCGATGGATATGAAGAGGTGGAATATACCGGCGGCGACGGCACCGTGGACGCGGTGTACCGCGCCGGCGACGCGGGCTGGGTGGTACAGGTCACCCCGGCCACCTCGTTCAGCGGCACCCTCTCCGTGATGGTGGGCGTGGACATGGAAGGCAAGTGCACCGGGGTGTCCATCGTGGCCACCGGCGAGACCTCCGGCCTGGGCTCCAACGCCAGCAAGCCGGCCTTTAAGGATCAGTTCATCGGCAAGTCCGGCACGCTGGCCGTCTCCAAGGACGGCGGCGAGATCGACGCCATCACCGGCGCCACCATCACCTCCCGCGGCGTGACTGAGAGCGTCAACAGCGCCCTGGCCGCCGCCGCGAGCATGGGCTGAGGAGGTAAGTGAACATGAATGTGAAAAAGCAATTGATGGATGGCCTCATCCATCAGAACCCCGTCACCGTCCAGCTGCTGGGCATGTGCTCGGTTCTGGCCATCACCACCAGCCTCTTTAACGGCATCGGGATGGGCCTTTCCGTACTGGTCATCCTGACCTGCGCCAACGTGGTCATCTCGCTGCTGCGCAAGGTCATCCCCAGCAAGATCCGCATCGCCTGCTACATCGTGGTCATCGCGGGCTTCGTTACCATCGTGGACCTGGCCCTGAAGGCCTTCCTGCCCGCCCTGTCCTCCAGTCTGGGCCTGTTTATCCCCCTGATCGTGGTCAACTGCATCATCCTGGGCCGCGCCGAGGCCTTCGCCTCGAAAAACGGCGTGGGCGCCTCCGCGCTGGACGGCATTTTCCAGGGGCTGGGCTACACCGTGATTCTGATCATCATGTGCGTGGTCCGCGAATTTTTGGGCAACGGCACCTTCGGCGGCGGGATCCTCAACGGCGGCGAGGGCATCCGCATCCTGCCCGAGGGCATGCCCGCGCTGGGCATGATCCTGCCGGTGGGCGGCTTCCTCACCCTGGCCTGTGTCATTGCCGCCATGCAGTATTTCCTCAGCCGCCCCAAGAAGGACGACAAAAAGAATGAGGAGGTGGCCAAGTAATGGATCTGACCAAACTGTTCTCAGTCGCCCTGGGCGCCATCCTGGTCAATAACTTCATCGTAGCGCAGTTCCTGGGCATCTGCCCCTTCATGGGCGTGTCCAAGAAGGTGGAGACCGCCACCGGCATGGGTATGGCCGTTATTTTTGTCATGGGCTTGGCCAGCGCCATCTGCTGGCCCATCAACGAGTTCATCCTGGAAAAGTTCAACCTGGGCTTTATGCAGACCGTGACCTTCATCCTGGTCATCGCCGCCCTGGTGCAGTTCATCGAGATGTTCCTGCAAAAGTCCATGCCCTCCCTCTATGAGGCTCTGGGCGTGTATCTGCCCCTGATCACCACCAACTGCGCCGTGCTGGGCGTGGTGCTGCAGAATACCCAGAACAGCTATGATTTCATCACCAGCGTGGTGTACGGCGTCACCGGCGGCATCGGCTTCCTGGTGGTCATCGTGCTCTTCGCCAGCATCCGGGAGCGCATGGAGTTCTCCGAGTGGCCCAAGGCCTTCGAGGGCTTCCCCATCGCCCTGGTGGCCGCAGGCCTGATCGCCCTGTCCTTCATGGGCTTCTCCGGCCTGAAGGTCTTCGGTTAAGGGGGGCGGGAGAATATGCAGACTGTTATTATCGCCATCGTTGTCCTGGCCGCTCTGGGCGCGATCTTTGGCCTGGTCCTGGCCTTTGCAGCCAAGGCCTTCGCCGTGGAGAAGGACCCCCGTGAGGAGGCCATCGCGGAAGTGCTGCCCGGCGCCAACTGCGGCGGGTGCGGCTTCCCCGGCTGCGGCGGCTACGCCGCCGCCGTGGCGGCCGGCAAGGCCCCCGTCAATGCCTGCGCAGCGGGCGGCGCGGCGGTGGCCGCCAAGATCGGCGAGATCATGGGCGTGGCCGCGGGCGACTCGGTAAAGAAGCTGGCCCAGGTCCACTGCACCGGCTGCGGACAGAACTACAAGAAGTACGAATATGTGGGCCTGCACGACTGTGTGGCCGCCTCTTTGCTGCCCGGCGGCGGCGAATTGGGCTGCGCCTACGGCTGCTTGGGCCTGGGGTCCTGCGAAAAGGCCTGTCCCTTTGACGCCATCCATGTGGTGGAGGGCGTCGCCCAGGTGGACGAGGACAAGTGCAAGTCCTGCGGCAAGTGCGTGGACGTTTGCCCCAAGCACATCATCGCCCTGGTGCCTTACAAGACCCGCCGCCACGTGGCGATCCGCTGCTCATCCCACGACAAGGGGCCCGATGTGCGCAAGAACTGCGACAACGGCTGTATCGGCTGCACGCTGTGCGCCAAGTCCTGCCCCAAGGAAGCCATCAGCATGATCGACAATTTGGCGGTCATTGACTATGACAAGTGCATCGGCTGCGGCATCTGCGCCCAGAAGTGCCCCCGCAAGCTGATTACCGTGGACGGCAAGGTGCCCGAGCCCAAGCCCGCGGCTCCCAAGCCGGCCGCCCCTAAGGCAGAGGCGAAAACCGAGCAGGTCCCTAAGGCGGAGACGGCGCCCGCCGCCGCTTCCAAGGAGAACTAAAACAGGAAAACGCCCCGGCGGTCCATAGGAGCGCCGGGGCGTTTTCCATTGGGGATGCGTGCGTCAGCGGTCAGTGATGCTGGCAGCAGCTGCCGTTATTCCCAAGCTCGAAGGATGCGCATTCGGTAGAGGCACAGTTGGTCACGCTGGGGTCACAGCAGCCCACCTTGATCTCATTCAGGGAGCAGTAATTCTTGTCGTTGCAGTGATAGGCGCAGCTGGACACCGAGCACTTGATACTGGGATTGGCATTCTTGTTCATGATTTCAATTCCTCCTTTTAAGGGTACGGACTTAGTATGTACCTGGAGGGGAGGAATATGCCTTGCTTATTTTTCCTTGGTGGATGGTTCCTCCGGCGGCAGCACTTGAGGAATAAAGCGCCGGGCAAATTTACCCTGGCCGCGGTTCTTGACGTAAAAGTAGCCGATGATGGAGAAGACGACCGCGCCGATAAAGTTGACGAACAGGTCCTTCATCGTGTCCAGCAGGCCGATGTCCAGATAGCCGCCCAGGCCCAGGGAATGCTGCGTGCCGTCGGCGGTGACCACGATTACGTCGGTGATATTCTGGATAGCGGTCGGCGTGTTGCCCCCGGAGGGATCCAGCATGACCGAACCAATGGAGTGTACGACCGTGTCCTTCTGCATGTCCAGCAGGAAGAGCTGGTCCATGGTACACTCGAAAAATTCCCAAAGCACGCCGATGGTCATGGAGAAGCAGAAGGCCACCAGAGCCAGGTAGAGGGGAGAGAGCTGGAAGGCAAGGCTTCCTCTGCGGTTGAGGATGTCCAGCAGCGAAAAGCCGATGGCGGCGCACAGGAAGCCGTTGAGGGTGTGGAGCATGGTGTCCCAATAAGGGAAGTGGACATAATACGCCTGGATCTCCCCCAGAATTTCAGCGGCGAAGATGAACAGGAGGATAATGATCTCCAGGGTATCGGGCACGTCGATATGGATGGTGCGCTCGATAAAACTGGGGATGGTGAACAAGATCAGCGTCAGGATACAAAGAAAAACATTCTCAAAGTTGCGGTTGAAGATCTGGGCGATCAGCACCAGCACGACCAGCACCCGCAGGATAACATAGGTCGCGGCCAGGCGCGGGTTTTCCTTTACCTGTTCCCGCAGGGTCTTGCGGTAACGACCGGACTTGCGATCGGCCTTTTTCATGGCTCGCCTCCCGCAGTGGGTCCGCCGCACAGAGGGAGCTGACCGGCGGACAGCGCATGGTATGTTTGGGCGGATTCGGTCAATTTGGCGGCCTCGTCGGGGCGCAGCGGCCGGATCGCCTTGGCCGGAGCACCCATGACCAGGCTCCCGGATGGAATCACCGTGTTCTGTGTGACCAGCGCCCCGGCGGCCACCAGGCTGCCCGCTCCGATGACGCAGCCGTTGAGCAGGATGGCGCCCATGCCGATGAGACAGCCGTCTTCCACCGTGCAGCCGTGCAGGATCGCGGCATGGCCTACGGTCACGTCCCGGCCGACCGTAACCGGGAAAGCGGGGTCGCCGTGCAGGATCGCGGCGTCCTGGATGTTGGAGCCCCTGCCGACGCGGATCGTACATTCGTCGCCCCGCAGCACGGCGTTGTACCAGACGCTGGCCCGGTCCTCCAACGTCACGCTGCCCACAAGGGCGGCGCTGTCCGCCGCCCGGGCGGTGGGATGCAGGACGGGGGTGTGTCCCTGGAAATTCTGGATCATAGCGGACGGTTCCTTTCCGGTTGGATACGACAAGTCTAGGGCATTACCGCATCATTCAACGCGTGCGGATCGGCGCGAAAATTTGTGCCGCAAAAAGGCGCGAAACCGCAGGAATACTTTTTGTATTGCAAGGTTTTGCAACGCATTTGTGGGGCAAATTGGCCGCCAAGACGTGCGTGGGGAATTGTCCGGTGATACCCTAATTCTTATTATATCGGATGAACGGCTCCATGGCAAGTCAAATCCGAGGGGCGTGCGCATAGGATAGCCTGGAGGTGAGTGATATGGATCTGAAAAACAACAAGATCACGGTAGGAGAACTTCTGGACAGCCCGGCGGCCCGGGCGGTGTTCCAGCGGCGCTTTCCCATGGTGATGAAGCATCCGCTGCTGGGCGCCGCCCGTACGGTGACGCTGGAGCAGGTGATCTCCTTCGCCCAGGCCTACGTACCGCAAAGGACCATCCAGGAGACCCTGAACGAACTGCGCCGTGCATAAGGAAAGGCCGATCCGGCCTATGCCCAACACCGGCGGCCGGGGGCCTTCTTAACGCTGCGGTCTGGGAAATGACGCTTCTTGAAAACGTTTCGCAGCCGGTTTGCAAGAAGCCTCCCCAAGGCCTTTGCGCGGCTTTTGGGAGGAACGCGTTTTGCCGGGTGATCGCCGCGCAACAGCCCCGGAGGACTCCCTCCGGGGCTGTTGTGCGGCGCAGAGCCGCCGCAAGCGGGACATGCCGAACGGACCCGTCTTTACCGGTGCGGGAAAGGGTTATGCCGCATGGCGTTTGGCCCGGAGATACCAGCGCAGCGCCCCCGTGTCCCGCGCCCGCCGCAGCACATAAAAAGTAAGGACGCCGTCCAGAAGGGTGAACAGCAGCGCCGGAACGAAGAGCCAAGGGGGCAGCAGAGCGGTCAGCCGCTCTACCACGGGATGGACCACCCGCAGCAGCGCCAGAGCCAAAAACCCCCAAAACAGGGCAAAGAGCAGGCAGACCCGCCCGCCCAGGTTCAGCGGCAGATGGGAGTAGTCCCAGAAAGACACCCGGGCAAACGTTTCATAGAAAAGGCCGGTCCCATATTCCACCGCCGTGCAGACCAGTGCGGAACAGGGAAAGAGCAGAAGCGGGTTTTGCCGTACCGGCTCCGGCAGCAGCAGGATAGCGATGGCCCCCAGACCGTATACCGGACACAGGGGGAGAAAATAGCGGCATTTCCGGTCCCGTTTGGGGTTGCGGGTGAGGCGGGCAAAGGCCACCTCCGTCAGAAAGCCCAGAAAACTATAGATCACAAAATACCAGAACCACAGGATCACGGCGGAGCCTCCGTCCATACGATAGTTGGGTCCACTGGAGATAGCATGGACGGGGCGAAAAAAATCATACGGTGCATTTTTTAGCAAAAAAGGCAGTCCTGGGGAGGGGCGCCAAGGCGGGACGCCGAAAGAGGCGGAAAATCGTCAAATCCCCTATTGCCTGTCCGGGGTGGCATGTGATAAGATAGAAAAAATTCAAAAGGGGACTTGGATCGAAATGCGGCATCTGATCGATTTTGGAGACCTGACGCGGGCGGAGTGGGAAGCGCTGTACCAGCGGTGCAGTGCGATTATGGACCACCCCGCCGATTTTATGGACGCCTGCCGGGGGCGGGTCATGGCCAGCCTGTTTTATGAGCCCTCCACCCGCACCAACTTCTCCTTCCAGGCCGCCATACTCCGGGTGGGCGGCACGGTGTTCGGCTTTGCCGACCCGCGCTCCACCTCCACCGCAAAGGGGGAGACCCTGAAAGACACCATCAAGATGGTCTCCGGCTATGCCGACGTGGTGGTCATGCGCAATCCGAAAGAGGGCGCCGCCAAAGCGGCCTCCCTGTACTCCAACGTACCGGTCATCAACGCCGGGGACGGCGGGCATATGCACCCCACCCAGACCACCGCCGACCTGACCACCATCACCCGCCTTCGGGGGAGCGTGGACGGCCTGTCGGTGGGGCTGTGCGGCGATCTCAAGAACGGGCGCACGGTGCACTCCCTCATCAAGGCCCTGGCCAAGTTTGAGGGCGTGAAGTTTTACCTCATCGCCCCCCGCGAGCTGGCGGTGCCCGAGTATATCCGCGCGTTTATGAAGGAGCGTGGCCTCTGGTTTGTGGAAGTCACCGGATTGGAGACCGTCATTCCCCAGCTGGATGTGCTCTATATGACCCGCATTCAGCGGGAGCGCTTTGTGGACCCGCTGGAATACGAGCGCAACAGGGGGATTTATGTGCTCACCCGCCGCAAGCTGGAGCGGGCCCGGCAGAACCTGCTGGTCATGCATCCGCTGCCCCGGGTGGACGAGATCGCCATCGACGTGGACGACGATCCCAGGGCGGTCTATTTCGAGCAGGCCCGCTACGGCATGTTCGCGCGGATGGCGCTGCTCACAGACCTGGCCAATCAGGAGCGTATGGACCCAGGCGCGGTGGAGATCGGGAAGGGGCCGGTCTGTTCCAACCCCAACTGCATCACCCAGACCGAGCACTACCTTCCGCCCCTGGTCAAACAGAACGGCGGTGTGGACTGCTGCGCCTTCTGCGACGCACAGCTGCGGTAAATCCTTCAAAATCAGGGAAAAGGGCGTTGACAAACCGGCTCGGATGTGCTATTATTCTTTGGCTGACATTCTCTGAGTATCGGCGCCCGTGCGGGTGTAGTTCAATGGTAGAATCCCAGCCTTCCAAGCTGGTCGCGTGGGTTCGATTCCCATCACCCGCTCCATATGCGCCTGTAGCTCAGGTGGATAGAGCAACTGCCTTCTAAGCAGTGGGTCAGGGGTTCGAGTCCCTTCAGGCGTGCCAAAAATGAGGAAATCGGTGTTTTGACCAGGAAACATGCCGCTGGTATGTTTCCTGATCGCCCAAACTCCTGGCGTGGCAAATCCATGGTGGATGTAGTTCAGTTGGTAGAGCATCGGATTGTGGTTCCGAGTGTCGCGGGTTCGAGTCCCGTCATCCACCCCATACAAACTCAAGGCGGAAGGGCCGGAGCGTCCGCTCCGGCCCTTTGCTTTGGAACCTGCTATGTTGGGGTGTAGCCAAGTGGTAAGGCACGGGACTTTGACTCCCGCATTCGCAGGTTCGAGCCCTGCCATCCCAGCCATGTGACTCGTTAGCTCAGTCGGCAGAGCAACTGCCTTTTAAGCAGTGGGTCCGGGGTTCGAATCCCCGACGGGTCACCAAAACAAAAGGACATCCTTACGGATGTCCTTTTGTTTTGGGTCCCGCCGCCCAGAGGCGGCTCCACCCTTCGGTATTTGATAGGCTCGGCGGAAGTGGATTCCGCCTGCGCCAAGGTTTTGCCTGCGGCAAAACGCTTGCGCCGCGCCACCCGGCGCGGCCGCCAGAAGGCGGCTCCGCCCCTGGTATTGACAGGTGAAACGGTTCGGGCAAAGTGAATTCGCCCTGCGCCAAGGCTTTTGCCCTGCGGCCAAGGCGCCGCCGCTGTGGGGCGGCTTGTTAGCTCCTCAATGCCCCGGCACTTAAAGCGTTGGGCTTCGGGGAGCGCGCCGCCTGCGCCCCGATGGTATCTTTATTGACGGTGGAAGTACACTTCGCCGCAGCCATTCCCCGCTTTACTCCGAATGGGCGCGGCGCTTCTGATACCTGAAGTGACCAGCAACGTCAAGGCCACCCCTGAGAGGGGTGGCCTTGACGTTGCTGCCGCTTCCGCGGGTCGCCCTGCTTGGACGCCGGTTCAAACTGGGGCTTGACCGGGCCGGAAAAAACTGCTGTAATAATACTATATGCGGCGGGCTGGACATGCCTGCTGCGAAGGAAGGGATCCGTATGCCAAGAGGAAGAAAGATCAACCCGGCCGCCCTTTATTTCCCGGCTGTGATCCAGGAGAAGCTGAGCTATCTGAAGGACTACCCGCTGACCATTGCCCACGCGCCGGCAGGGTTTGGGAAGACCACTGCGCTGAATCATTTTTTGGAGCAGAACTTGTCTCAGACTACGCCGGTGCTGCGGCATACCTTTCTGGTGCGGCAGGCGGCGGCCTCGTGGAACAGCATCTGCAGGCTGATCGCCCGGGTGGACCAGGGCTGCGCGGAAGAGCTTTCCGCCATCGGCATCCCGAACAGCGATACCGCCGCCGATACGGCGGAGGTGTTGGAAAACCTGGAGTGTCCGCGGGAGACCTATCTGGTGCTGGACAGCTTCGAACTCTCCGGACTGCCGGAGCCGGAGCGGTTTTTGTGGCTGTTGTCCAAGCACGGTGGCGAGAAGCTGCACATCGTGGCCGTAACGCGGGAGCTGGCGGTGAGCCCCATGCTCTCCAATCACCGCATCTACCGTATGAACGCGGAGGATTTTATGTTCCGCGCGGAGGATACGGCGGCCTATTTCCATCAGGCGGGGCTGGACGTGATGCCGGGACAGACTCTGGCCGCGCATCAGGCGGCGGGAGGCTGGGTGCTGGCCCTGCACATGCAGGTCATGGCCTACGTGAAAAACGGCAGCTTTTCCACCGCAGGGGCGACCCAGCTGATCCATCAGGTGGTGTGGGACGGGCTTTTGGAAGCGGAGCGGCAGCTCTTTCTCTCCGTGTCCATTCTTCCGCGCTTTACCCTTGCACAGGCCGCGGAGCTCTCCGGGATGGATGGGGCGCTGACCGAGGCGCTGCTGGAGCGTCAGTCGGCCTTCGTCCACTTTGACGAGGAGACCCACTCTTTCTATCTGCACACCGTCTTTGCCGCATTTCTTCGGGAACAGTTCCAGCTTTTGCCGGAGGAGCGGCAGAAGGCCATCTATCTGGCCGGAGGCGATCTGGCCAGCCGCTCGGGAGACCGGCCCAATACCCTGCGCTTCTACTATTACTCCGGAGACTGGGAACGGCTGCTGGCCATGCCTTTGACCAGCTACGAGCTGGCGGACGTGATCGACGAGTCCACCCGGCCCATGATCCTGGACGTGATGGAGCATACGCCCTACGCGCTCAAGGCAAAATATCCGGCGTCCATGGTGCCGCTGGCCTTCACCCTGTTTTTCCTGCATGAGAACGCGCAGCTGATTGCCATGCAGGGGGAGATCGCCCAGATCATCCGGGAGAGCGACCTGCCCCAGCAGCGAAAAAATGAGCTCCAGGGGGAAATGGAGCTGCTGCTCTCTTTTTTGGAGTACAACCGCATCGGCGACATGAGCCGGCGGCATCGCCGGGCGCTGGAGCTGCTGGACGGGCCCGCCGCGCTGATCAACCGGAAAAGCACCTGGACCTTCGGCTCTCCCTCCATTTTTTATATGTACTGGCGGGAGAGCGGCAAGCTGGCGGAGGAGCTGGCGCAGATGGATGAATGTATGCCCATCTACTACGAATTGACCCGGGGCCACGGCGTTGGCGCGGAGCATGTGATGCACGCCGAGGCCCGGTTCCTCCGGGGGGAGGACGGGGAGGCGGAGATCCTGTGCCACCGGGCGCTTTTTACCGCGGAAACCCGCCATCAAAACAGTGTTTATCTGTGCGCGCGGTTCCTGCTGGCCCAGATCGCTCTGCTGCGGGGGGACCGTGCCATATTCCGGGATGCGGTGGGAGCCATTCAGGACCGATCCCGGCTCAATACCGAGGACCTGTGCCGCTATACCCAGGATTTGTGCCTGGGGTGGCTGAACGCGCTGCTGGGCAATGACAAGGCCGTGGCGCCCTGGCTGTGGGAGGGGGACATCACGGAGCAGCGCCTGGTGGTGATGACACAGCCCTTCGCCTATATCATCTATGGGCGATGCCTGCTGCTGCGGCGGGATTGGCGCAGGTTGCTGGGGGCCTGCCAGCACATGCAGGCCCTTTCCTCCATCTTCCCCAACCTCTTCGGTCAGCTCTACGCCAAGCTCTATATGGCCCAGGCGCTTTGCGCCCTGGGCCAGCGGAGCGAGGCCGTATCCGCCCTGCACGAGGCGCTGGACATGGCCTTGCCGGATCAGGTGTACCTGCCCTTTGCGGAGAACTATGCCGGCATCCGGGATCTGCTTTCCGCCCTGGTCCTGCCGGAGCGCCGGGCGGAGCTGGAGCGTATCGCAGCGCTGGCGGAACGGCTGGACGGTTCGCTCGCCCGGCTCCGGGCGGAAAAGCCGGCCCTTACGCCCCGGGAGCGGGAGATCTACGAGTTGATCAAAAGCGGCACCACCAGCCATAAGGCCATCGCCGCCGCGCTGTACATTTCGGTCCCCACGGTCAAAAACCTGCTCAGCCGGATCTATGAGAAAACGGGGGTTTCATCCAAAACGCAGCTTGTGCTGCTGGAACTTTAAATGTGACTGATTTCCGGCGATAATAGCCAAACGGACTACATACATCCGCCCAAAGGCACTCTACAATGGTACTTGTAGAGTGCCTTTTTGTATGCAGAAACGGAGAAAGGAGGACGGCCTATGGCCGAATACAGGGAAGTGAGGATCCCTACCATCCTGCGGGTAATGCCGCTGGAGGGATACCGGCTGCGCTTGGAGCTGGGCAGCGGCAGTATCCTGGAGCTGGACATGGCGGGGCGCTTGGGTACGATCCGCTTTTGCCCCCTGGCGGAGCCGGAGGTCTTCCGGTCCGTGACCACCGACGGGCAGAAGCTGCGGTTCGGCAAGGCGCTGGAGATCACGGCGTCAGAGGTCATGGACCTGGCGATGATCCCGCCGCCCCGCTATACCGGGGGAAGTGAGGCGGATGGGTGAATACCGCTACAGCGGCCGGATCCAGGCGCTGGTGGAAGACCTTTGCGTGGAGGAGATCCTGTGCATGCGCCTGAAAAGCCGCGCCGGCGTATATCCCACCGTCACCTTCTGGGACGTACAGTATACCCAGCTCTACCCCCGGCACGCGGGGTTGAAGATCCTGTCCGTATGGGAAGCGCCGCCGGAGGCGCTCTCCGGCCCGGTCTTGTCCGGCTGTTTGGAACGCTGCCGCCGGGAGAGCGGGCAGACGGTCTGGGAGGGCCTGATCCAAACCGGCGCCCGGCTCTACCTGCACCGGATGAGCGACGGGAAAACGCGGCTGGTGGCGGCGGGCGGCCTGGAGGTGCGCCGGGAGCAGCCGCGGGAATTCCGCTATTGGGAAAACGGCTACACCTATCGGGACGCTTATCTTTACTATAACGTGGCGTCTGTGGATTAGACGCAGTTTCGACCCCTGGGAAAGCACGAATGGAGGGCGTTTGCAAACGCCCGGACGCTGGCTCAGCTCCAAAATTTCAACTGGACATGAAGAGGACGCTTAAACTGAGGAGGTATCTGCACCCATGAAAGTGAACTGGAAGCGCATCATCAGCCTGGTGCTGGCAGCTTGCCTGCTGTTGGGCCTGCTGCCCGCCCAGGCGATGGCCTACTACACGCCGGCCGGGAGCAAGCCGGTCATCCAGACGGCCAACGGCGCGCTGGAGCCGGAGGACGACTGGGATGAGGTCTATCCCTACGGCGCCTTTGCCCTGGACGCGGCCGAATTGACCCTGTCCGAGGGCGGCGAGGGCACCATCACCCTCTACCGCCTGGGCGGTACGACCGGCCGGGCCACGGTGCTGGTAAGATATGAGCCGGTGGTCTATGCCAACGAGGACCAATCGCCCAACTACGCCAACGCGCTGAGCAGCGGAGACGTGACCATCCGGGTGGAGGAGACCCAGAGCGCGGCCTGGTACCAGCCGGTGGGCAAAGCTCCGGACCCGCTGGAGCCGGAAGGGACCGTGTCCGTGCGTCAGAGCCGGGCGGACGAAAACGGGGACGTGGTACTGACGCTCTCGGAGGGGCGCGCCGAACGCTGGCAGTGGTATATCCTCAGCGGCGGAGACTGGAAGACCATCGGCAAGGCCACAGAGGCCGCGCTGACGGTAGCCGAGGCGGATCTGGACGGGTATGATTTCCGCTGCGTCTATACGCTGGGCGGCGTGACTTACTGCTCCGACTCTCTGCTGGGGCGGGAATACGTCCGTCCGGCGCAGGAGACCCTGGAAGAAAGGCCGGAGGATGTGCCCCTGTGGAGCGAACCTTCCTACCTGCCTCTGGCCATGGACGAGGCGGATCCCTACAGCGGCTATGCCTTCGCGGTCACCTTCGCGGAGGACGAGTGGGTCAAGGAGCTCCGCGTGACCATCGAGCAGGACGACGAGGCGGAGGCCGACGAGTTTGCCACCTTCCGCCTGGCCGGCTGTGAGGGCGGGGCCATTCTGGACGCGGCCAGCACCCTGATCCTCCATGCGGTGGACGACGAGACGCCCGAGGCCGCGGAAGTCGGCTTTGCGCTCACCCAGGTGCGGGCGGACAAGTCCGCGGGCGTTGCCGAGGTCACCGTCCGCCGCACCGGCGGCACCCAGAACGTGCTGAGCGTGGACTGGGCCACTGCCGACGGCACCGCCAAGGCGGGGACGGACTACGTCGAAGGGAGCGGTACGCTGGCGTTCTATGCCGGGGTGGACGAGCTGACCATCCGGGTGGAACTGATCGACGATAAGATCGTATCCCGGGAGGATACCGCGGACTTTCAGCTGGAGCTGTCCAATCTGAAGGGCGGGGGAGACCGGGCGGACCTGTATACCCTGGGGGCGGATACCGCCGTTGTGTCGCTGTACAATACGGCCGCCGGCACCGGGGAGAATCTGGCCACCGTGCTCTACGACGCGGGCGTGGTGGACGTCAGCGGCGGCGTATCGGAGAGCGGCACCATCGCCGCGCCCGCCGCCGGGCCGGACCTGACCGGCGAACAGCAGGAGAAGAGCGTGGGCGCCGTGGAGATTGTCTCCGGCAGCGCCGCCTCGGGGGACGTTTCCCTGTTTACCTACGATTATGCCGACCGGCTCTCGTTCCGCGGCGGAAGCTGGAGCGGCTCGTACGACACGGGCTATCTGGAAAAGAAAATGTACGGCCGGGATCACGGCCCCCACAACATGTATACCAACGCCTATCTCAACGAAATGTTTACCAATCTCAGCGGCCGGGTGAATTTTACCGCCAGAATGCATGAGGACTATGGCAACCCCACCTGCTCCAATCCCTATTTCCGGATCGCCGGTTCCGCCGGAAAGCGCTACGAGACCGGTTCCGACGCCCATCTGGAGGGCGGAAACAGCCTTTGGGGCGGCGGGACGCTGTACTGGACGCCCTGGAAATACGCGTCCTACGCGTTTGCGACAGACGCAGACGGCGGAGACGCCAAATACCTCCAGTTCGGGCAGTACGGCGTCAACGGCCAGAATCTGGCCGGCGATTACGGCAGGGCGTCTACCGATGGGCTCACCCTGACCCGCCGCCTGCTGACGGGCCGCTTCTCGCTGCGCATCTACACCGCCAACGATTCCGATTCCGCGAACGGAGCCACGGTGCTCAGCGAGGCCGCCGGGGCCTATGAGGGCATCAAGCCCACCATCACCATCACAGACGGCGGCGCCAGCAGCGGCAGGCCCTATGTGGGGACCACCATCCAGGTGAACGTACCCAACTCCGCCGCCTATTTCCCTGCGGCGCAGGACAGCAGCCTCTCCTACGCGCTGTTCCTGATGGATGCGAAGGGCGCGGTCCTCCGGCAGGTCAAGGCGGCCCCGGTCACCTCGGGCGACCGGGTGACGGCCTATACCATGACTCTGGTGTGGGACGGCATGACCGCCGCGGATTTTGCGGCCGATTATACCCTCTGCCTGGTCATGACCCGCAAGCAGTCCATCCAGGTGGACGTGGCTCCCTCCGTGCCCCGCAGTCTGGACGAGCAGGGCAACGTCCAGGCAAACATCGACAACAGCAAGATCGGCGAGACCATTGAAAATTTCTACCGGGACAGCCATATTTCCTATGGCTGTACGCCCATATCCGAGCGCCAGTCGGACCGGTTTGACACGATCACGGAGGTGAAGGCGGGGGACGCGCTTTTGACCCGGGAGGCGGCGGAGAACTCCACCCTCCTCAAGTCCAATACGCTGGAAAACCTCCAGTGGATCTGCTTCAATCTGCCCGCCACGGATAAGATCCTCTTCGGCGGCGTGGTCTATGACGGCAATGCCAAGATCTGGCTCAGGCAGGCGGACCTGGCCTCCGCCAACCTGACGTTCCGCTACTATCAGGGCGATTACGCCAAGGTGGACAGCGTCATGACCACCGCCATCGACCGCACGGCGCTGTATCTGGACGCCAACCGCAACGGCCGGATCGACGGCTGGTACAACGAGGCCACCGGCACCTTCGTGCTGACGCCGGTGGACGGCGTCAGCGATCAGCTGGTAATGTTCCTGGAGGATGGGGTGGACTACGACGAGAGCATCTTTGCGCCCCAGCCCTGCTTTGACAGCGACGGGGCGATCGCGGGGTATGCCCAGCACTTCCTGAAAGCCTTCTACACCATGACGCCCCGGAACCTCCAGGTGCCGGAGGGCGGCGAGGACGAACGGGCCCAAGTGCTGCCCAGCTTCGTCACCGACGTGACCGGCTCCGCCGCGCTGGGGCGCATGACGGAAGAGCAGAAAAGCTACCGCTACATCGTCAGCGGCCTGACCCGCGCCTATTCCGTGGAGGACGTGGCGAGCTTCGCGCCCAGCGAAGGCGACTATACCCGCTCCGCGGATAACCACGCCATGTACGGCGGGGAGGCCGGCAGGACCGGCGTCATCGACCTCCCCCTGGGCGGCGATTTCCACCCCCTGCGCATCGTGGGGGATACCGTTACCTGGGAGCCCCAGTTCAAGGGCAGCCTGCTCTATCCTTTTGCATATCCCTCCCCCATCACCATCCCCCACAGCTTGGCGGGCAGCAATATCCCCCTGGCCGGGACCGTGGCGGACGGCAGTGCGCGGGGCTGGAGCTATGCGGACGAGGCGGAGGCACTGGCCCAGATCAACGGCTACCTGGGCTCCTATGTCTATAACGACACGTATGCCCTCAGCGTACAGGTACAGAATAAGACCACCGATGAGATCGCCGCGGCAAACGGCCGGGTCTATCAGGCGGACGGCAGCGGGAACATCCAGGTGCTGGACGCCGACACCGCCTGCGCCCCGGCGCCCGAGCCCGAGAGCACCAACCGCTATGGCGGCGGCCTGTACGAGAATTCCGACTACCTCAAGGTCATGAACGGGACCGTTGCCCCGGATGCGGGCGTAGACACGGCCAGCAAAAGCACCGCCGGCACGATGTCCCTGATGGACGGCGGCGACGGCGGCATGTTCGAGATGGACGTGGGCACTCAGCTGCCCGCCTTTGAGGTCGGCGCAACCGACTATGTGACGGTCACCGTGGACGGTTATGAGGTCGGCTTCTCCATCGGGATCCCGCTGGGCGGCTATAACTCCAACGGCGACGCGGGCACCGGCGGGACCGGCGACGGCGGCAACAATCCGACGCCCAGCCCCAACCCCGGCAACCCGCCCACGCCGACGCCCACCCCCGGCAACCCGCCCGAGAAGGAGAGCAACTGGTTCGGGCCGGGCAAGGCCAACGCGGCCAACGGGGAGGACATGGCCAAACTGTGGAACTTTATCAGAGGCAACAGCGGGGCGGGCGAACTGGACGACTCCTGGCTGGCCTCTCATCCCGTAGCAGACCAGAACGGCAAGAAGGCCGACCCCGAGTTTACCTCCAAGGGCTTTTCCGTGGGCTTCTCCGTAGCGCTGGCGTTTCTGTTCAAATACGACCCGGTGAGCAACGCGTATCAGTTCAACCAGTTCACGGTGGCGGTGTCGGCGGAACTGGAATTTACCCTCCAATACCGCCTGTCCTTCTTCCCCATCGTGTACATCTTCCTCACCTTCGGCGGCGGCATCGAGCTGACCACCGGCCTGACCGTGGACCGGGAGGTCCACGAGATGAGCGACAAGGTGACGCTGGCCGATCCGGAGGATCGGAGCGCGTACACCTACGCGGAGACGCTGGAAAAGGATCAGACCGTAGCCTTTACGACCGATATCAAGGCCTTCCACATCACCTTCTCCGGACGGCTCTACCTGGATTATGGGGATGAAGACCGCAAAGGCATCATCGAATCCGACGGCAGCGCTCCCGTGCTGATCATCATGGCCAAGCAGGACGGGGCGAAGCTGAGCGAGAGCAAGACCGTCACGCTGCGGGCCGTGGACGAGGAGACCAGCATCACCCGCGTGGCCAAGGTGGATTATTCCGAAAACAACACCTACTGGAACGGGCTGGAGCTTTCCCCCTCCTTCATGATGGAGGCGGGCGCAGGCCTGGGCATCGTGTGCTTCAAGCTGGAGATATTCCTCAAGTTCAACGTGGGCGCCACCTTCCTGTTCGGCGAATACGAGCGGGACTATAAAGACGGCGTCTATACCGGCTATCACTACAACGCCGCCAAGGTGAAATCCTTCGAGCTGGGCATCGGCCTGGCGGTGCGGGCGGTGTTCACCGTGCTCAGCTATGAAATGGATCTGATCCGCTACGCGGTGTCCTATGAGGATGGCGAGGGCTGGTCTACCGGCTGGGGCGCCTTTGGCGATCGGATGGGTACCCTCAGTGTGGAAGACAGCAATGGAGACGTCTATTCCTCGCCCATCTCCATCGGCCTGCTGGGCAGTACGGCGGATACCCAGCGGATCTATACCCCGGATACGGGGGACGTGTCCCTTTTTGCCTACCAGCCCAGCGACCAGGACGCCCCCTTCGAGCTGTCCGGCTACGGCTCCTCCGGCGACGCCTTCAAGCTGGTGGACGGACTCATCACCGGCTATGATTACAAAGTGGTCAGTGTGGACGGCGCCAACTATCTGGTCTATACCGTCAGCCGTGAAACGGCCGGCGAGATGGACAACATGATGCTGGTGCTCTCCAAGATCAAGGCAACTACAACGAATTTGAACGAAAAATATGCCCTGGTCAATCCGCTGGATGAGACGTCGGACACCCCCTACATCGAGCTGGACAATGACAAAGCGGGCGATCTGGGCTTCTCCGCATGGACGGAGGGGAGCGCCATCCACGCCGCCTGGGTCAGCTATCAGGCGGCGGACTGGGCCGCGGGCGGCAGCGTAACGGTACCTGCCAGCGCCTGCCCGGCGGATATGAACAAGTATAATTACACCTCCTTTGCCGGCAAGGCCGCCGCTGAAAACGACCCCGCCGACGTGCCGGCGCCGGAGCAGCCCCAGCCGCCCGCGCAGACGCTGGCCCAGCCGCAGCCATCCAGCTATTATGTAACGGCAGCGGCCTACGATCCTGAAACGCACGCGGGCTATACGGCCTGCCCGGACGAGGAAACGCCCGCCCATTATCTTGCGCCGGGCTATGAGGATCTGCCTGCCGCGGAGCGCGCCTACCAGGCGGCGCTGACGGCGTATGAGGCCAACCGGAAAGCGTGGGAGGACTACGCGAAGGCCAGCGCAGAATACCCGGCCAAACAGGCTGCTTATGAGGCGTGGCAAAGCGAGCAGGCGGAATACGACCAATACAAGGCCTGGTATGACTATTTTGCCGGAAGCCAACAGGCACAGACGGACGCCCGGGCCCTTGCGTTCACCGCGGCACAGACCAATACCGTGATCCGGACGGCCGCCTTCGACACCACGCAGACGGAGCAGGGCTTTACCGGACATAAGACCCTTTCCGGTACCGGTACGGAACACCGGGCCGGCGTTTCCCTGCCGGACGGCGCTGGGGACGCGGTGTTCTACGCCAGGGCCCATCACTACACGGAGGATGAGATCGCGCAGAAGACCGCCGGCTATCAGGCGCATCTGTACCGGATGTACAGCGGCGTAACGGATCCGGAGGCGCGGCAGGCCATGGTGGCGTACGGTCTTCAGACCGCGCTGGCCCAATGGCAGATCAACGGCAAGTACAGTGAGCTCCATGCCAGTATCAACGGAGTGGATGTGGGCGCCGCGCTGGCCAAGGACGCGGACGGCGCCGGCGGCGAAGTCATCGAAAACATCGACGTGCTGAAAAAGGATGCGAATACCTACTACGCGGCCTATACCACCGGCCTGGACAGCGCGCAGGACAGCGACCTGGCCCATATCCGCCGCCTGTATCTGCGGGCGCTGACCAAGACGGGGGATACGTGGGCCTGGGGCGAAGCCCGGCTGCTGCGCACCATTGTGGACTACGACCAGACCGACAGCAAGGACGGCTTCTACCGGAACGGCGCGCTGGCCGGCGCGTATGAGAACCCCTACTTTGCAAACCTCCAGTTCCTCAACGGCAAGATCGGCGGCAAGCTGCAGGACCCCGAGACGCTGAGCCTGCTTTCGGACGGAATTGACCCGGAAGATTTCCTGCTCTTCGAGATGAACGGGGCCGCTTATATCATCAAGGCGGATAGTCTGGACAGCATCCTGACCAGCGGAACCGGCACCCTCTACCCCTTCTTCAAGGCGGAGGACTTCGTGCAGGCTGACGGGACGACCAGGAGCCAGGCCTCCAGCGGGCGCACCGCCGTCACCATCGGGGCGGACAGCGCGGGCGGCATCGCCGCCGTTTACGTATCCCCCGTGTCGGGCACGGTAAACAACGCGGTCTACCTCAGCCGCTTTGACCCCGAGACCGGCACATGGAGCGCGGGCACCATGCTGGCCATGCGGGGCATGCAGATCTATGAGGACAGCATCGCCAATAACTGGACGGCGGAGGAGACCCAGGCGGCCTACCTGGGCAAGCTGGAGGGGTATGAGAACGCGTATGCGCCCAAGGACGATCCCGCCCAGTTCACCTTCGCCAACCTCCAGGCCGCTGTGGGCGTACAGGTGACGAGCGAAGGCGAGTGCAAGGATACCCTGCTGGTGCTGGCCCAGGGCAGCATGCTGCCTCTGGAGGAGCGGCAGTCCGGCGGCGAGACCATCCTCATGCCCAAAAGCGGGGCGGACGCCAGCGTGGGCATCTATGCGCTGAGCTACGGCATCGGCGGGCAGGGGATCGGCGGGGACCATCTGAGCTTCCCCTTCTACCAGTTCACCGCGGGCAGCAAGCTATACCCCACCCTTTCCTTTACCAACACCGGCGACGCGGCGATCCGCGGCAGCCAGGCGAACAAAATCACGGTGAAGCTCATGGTCCAGCCCGCGGGCGGCACCGGGGCGGTGGAACTGGGGAGCTGGACGGTAGCGGAGAACATCCGGCCCGGCGAGACCGTGACGCTGAGCGGAACGGTGGAGCTGGACCGGGACCTCCAGGCCGGAAGCGTATTCTATCTCACCGTCAGCGAGGATGCGACGTATGCCGAAAGCGCCTTCCAGGCCACCACGCTGGATACCGACGCGGATGGGAACCCCACCGGGACCCTGGTGGTGGAGGAGAAGCCGGAGCTGGGCTTTGAGCGCTTCAACCTGACCCGTAAGGGTGTGGATGAAAACGGCAACACCATCCTGGAGGTGGACTTCCAGGTGGGCAACCGGGGCAGCGTGACGGCGGAGGATGTGTATGTCCAGTTCCAGTATGAGAACGGCGTCGACGCCGCTACCGGCGCGGCCGCCTACGGCGTGCTGGACATCACCGCGGCAGAGCTGCGCGTCTCTCAGGAAGAGCGGCTCACGCTTCTCGACGCCAGCACCGACACGGAGAAAAAGAACGGTATCCTCTACCTGTACAACGCTTCGGATGGGGGCGATATCCGTTCCGGCTACGGCCGTACCGTCACCGGAACGCTGCTGGTGCCGCCCTCCTGCTACCAGGGGGCTCAGACCGGCAGCCTGAACCTGAAGGTGGAGGTCTTCCGTGACGCGGACCGTCTGGAGACCTGGACACAGGGCGTGCGCGTGGCGGAGCATGACGAGTACGATACCCTGAACAACGTGCAGACCAAGAGCTTTGAGCATACCACCTATCTGTCCGCGCCCGACCAGCTCTCGCTGGCCATGGGCAATACCCTGCGCCTGCCCGTTACGGCCTTGTCCACCACGGGCGCCGCGCCGGTCATCACCGCCACCGAGGCGCCGCCCAGCGTGACCGGAGAGCAGAACCACCTCGGGATCCTCTACTATAATGCCGCGGACAGGACCGTGGTCATCGTGCCCTCCTCCCGGGGCGCCGGGGTCATCAATCTGTACGATGCCCAGACCAATACCACCCAGGCCATCGCGTACACCGTGAGCGGGCAGGAGACGGGCATCAACATCTATAAGGACAACAATTTCTTTACCTTTATCAACAAGAACGGCGGCATCTATGACGAGAACGCCGGTCCGGACGGACAGACCTGGTCCTTCAGCAAACATGACGTTCCCGCGTGGGGCGCCGACAACACCGCGCCCTCCCGGGGCGACCTGTCCTATGCCGAGGGCGGCTCCAGGCTTACCTTCCGCACCGTGGCCTCCGCCATCGACCTGTACGTTAAGGGCACCGTACAGGTGGAGAGCACTTTCCCCGGCTTTGCGGCACAGACCGTCGCCGCTGAGGGCGGAAAAGCCGGTTATGCATCCATCTCCTTCGGAGACAATGTGACCGGCTACACCCATACCGTCACCATCACCGTACCGGAGCGTACCGCGGAGGCGGTGCAGTTCGACAAGCTGGTGGAGTATTATTACGGCAACGCAGTCCCCACTCCGGCGGACGACGGCAACGCGCCCCAGATCTACTGGAGCCGCAGCTTCCCGGACACCGCGTCCATCCAGAGCGGCAGCGGGAGCGTGGCGCTTACCTGCTATGTGCTGGATGACACCGGGCTGAGCTCCCTGACGCTGAACGGCACGGTTCCGGCGGCGCTGAAACAGAACAGCGCGGGCTTCTGGCAGTTTGACGCAGCCGTGACGCAGAACCAGACCCTGGTGGTGCAGGCGCGGGATCAGGCGGGCAATACCACCGCCCGCAGCGTCGCGGTGGACTGGTTTGCACATCCTGTTTCCAGCAACACCAACGCGTACGCGCCCTTGCTCACCACCGCGTGGAAGATCAGCACCGACGGCGGCGAGACCTACAGCGGCCTGCCGGCCGGGCAGTATGTGAAAAACCTCCAGAAGGCCGCGCTGGAAGTGACCGGCACGCCCCACGATGCGGAGACGCCCATCGCCTCCGCCGGGGTGAAGTTCCATGAGGTGAAGACAGAGGAAGGCGCTTCCGGCTGGGAGCTGCAGGAGCTGACGGCCCTTGCGGATCAAGAGAGCCTCTTCCAGACAGAGCGCAATGGAATCTATCAGGCCACCGTCACCGCCCGGGACGGCACTTGGGCCACCCGCTTCGTGCTGATGGAGCAGATGGACTCCGATATCCCCACCGTGACCCTGGAGGCGGAAGAGGCAGACCCGCTCAAGCTGAGCTGGTCGTCCTCCAAGGGAGCGAACAGCGCGTCCCCGCTGACGGACATCCGCATCAACGGACAGAGCCAGACCATCCGGAGGGATCAGACCATGCTGAAGGGTTCCTTCCAGGCGGCCTTTGCCGGCGAGTATGTGCTGGAGGCGGAGGACGGCGCCGGGAACGTGGCCACCAAGTCCCTGACCGTTACTAAGACCGTACCCATTACCCTCAGCGAGGGCGCGCAGATCATCCGGGAGCCCTGGAACCAGGCGGCAGACAACGGCGAATATGCCCTGGACGCCGCCAGGATCACCGGCGGGCGCTATGATGCCGACCGGTCCAAGACCGAGACCGGCCGTTATCAGGGCGCGTATGAGTTCGTCCTTCTGACCGGCGCAGAGGCCCCCAAGGACGGCGCGCCGCCGGAGGAGGCCCAGTGGAGGGCGGATACGGAGCGGCTCACAGGGCTCAAGCCCGGGGCGTATGTGCTCTATCTGCGGGACAAGAACGACCCTTCCAACATCCTGCACAGTGATGTGACCATCGGAAACGCCTATATCCGCTATACCGCAGCCGTCAAACGGGCCGCCTACGGCCAGAGCAACGGCGCGATCTACGTCACCGCCTCCGGCGGACGGGACGGCGCTGGCCTGTACCAGTTTGCACTGATCCCCAAGACCGGCAGCCAGAAGGACCTGACGGATGTAGCGGCCCTCACCGGCTGGCAGAGCATCCGCATGCCCCTCGCCGCGCTGAACCGGACTACCCTGGACGCACTGGCTGCGGGTGACTATCAGCTGGGTGTGCGCCTGATGGCGGGCGTGACGGTGAACGAACTGCAGGACCTGGGCACGCTGTACGACGCGATGACGGACGCCAAGGCCCGGGTGGATACGGCGCAGGCCGGACAGTCCGCAGCAGCGATCCGGAGCAAGGCGGCCGAATCGGTAGCCGAAGCTGCCAGCGCCCTGCAGGTCTGGCAGACTGAGGCGGGAAATCCGGAGACCGAGGCGGCGTACAAAGAACGGATCGGAAACGACACGGCCGTGCTGGCTGCATTGGAGGCATGGCTGAACGCGGCAGAGGCCGAAAGGAATGCGAAAAAGGCGGCCTATGACAGGGCGGTGAGCGACTATTTCACCGGCGTACACACCGCATCCGCCGCGGCTGCGAAGAATGCTGCGGAGGACGCGCTGGCCGCCGCCACAGCGGCCTACGAGAGCGAGCGGGACCGGTTGAACGCGCTGGCCGACGCGGCGTATGAGGCCGACCCGACCCTGTGGGAGAACGCGGCCACCGGCTTTGTCAGCGTGGAGGCTTACATCCCCGACGGCGGAAGCGGCGCCTCCTCCGCCGGACAGGTGAAGCGGGACGACCTGACCTATGACGAGACGGAGAAGACCGTTACCGTGACCTTCCCGGAGGGTGTAACCAAGCTGTCCGATTCGGTGAAAAAGCAGCTGGTGGAGGATAACAAGAACTATGACATCCTCCTCCGGGATGAGGGGCTGTACGTGCGCATCCCGGCGGGCACACTGCAGGAGGGAGACGACATTGCCAGGAGGATCGTCCGCAATGACGGTTCCTTCCGGGACCTGACCGGCTGCGTGATCGTGGTCACCGGCGCCGACGGTACGGAGCAGGTCCTTATCTGGAGCAGCCTGACCGACAGTGAGTTTGCCTACATCGCCTCGCTCCCCGGCTCCTACCGGGTGGTGGACGCCAGCGAGATCTTCTATGACGTGCCCCCGGATTACTGGGGCCGTGAGGTCATTGCCTTTGCTGTGGCGCACGAGTTGTTCCGGGGCGTGGGCGGCGGACGCTTTGCCCCCAACGCAGCCATGAGCAGGGCCATGTTCGTCACGGTGCTGGGCCGTCTGGCCGGGATCGACCCGGCGGACTATACCGACCGGGTCTTCCCCGACGCGGACCCTGACGCCTGGTATGGACCTTACGTGCAGTGGGCCAGCGAAAGCGGCATTGTAAGCGGCTACGGAAGCGGTCGCTTCGGACCGGACGACCAGGTGACCCGGGAGCAGATGTGTACCATCCTGGCCCGTTATCTGGATGCCGCGGGACAGAAACTGCCCAAGGCGGCCGACGCGGCGGCCTTTACCGACGCCGCGCACATCAGCCCCTGGGCGGAGGAAGCCGTCGCCGCCTGTCAGACCGGCGGCCTGATACAAGGCAAGGTCGGCGGAGCGTTCGATCCCAAGGGCAGCGCGGGCCGCGCCGAGGCAGCCGCGCTCTTCACCCGGCTGATCCGGGCATTGCTGAAAAGCTGACTCCATACAAGGAAGCGCTGTGGGGCGCGGTTTTCATCGGAAACCGCGCCCC
>NZ_JANGBE010000025.1:0-53499 GCF_024462255.1 Flavonifractor sp. DFI.6.63
TCGTAGTTGTGTGGTCGGCAAACCACTTTTACTTTAACAGGGAGCCTTTTTCTTTTCTACTTTTCTCCTCGCTATAAGCTACTTTTTTACCCCCGGCTTAGCCGGGGGTTGCCTGCGGTACTACCAAACCAAAGGGCGCGGGATTCTTCCCGCGCCCTTCGCCGTTCCGTTTAACCCTGCCCCCAAAAAGCGCGCACCTCGGCCAGACGCTCCCGGCCCTGGTCGCAGCCGTCCTGCCACAGCGCACGGATCTTTTCCACGTCCCGCTCGGTACGGGAAAAGCCCCGGGTGCTGTGCGGGGCAAACACCAGCGCCCGCCCCTCCCGTTCCAGCTGAAACAGCTTCTCCCGTGCCGCATTGTAGGTCTCCGCCCGACGGCGCATCGTGTCGCAAAAACGGGGGTATCTCCGATAGGTCTGCTCCAGCAGGGTCTGGAGCTTCTCAGGGGCGCGCCGGTAGTCCCGCTCCCGGGTAAGCACTACGACCACCCGGTCGCAGCCCTGGTCAAACGCACGTTCATAGGGGATGGCATCCGCCGCGCCGCCGTCCAGGCAGGGCCTGCCGCCGATCGTGTAGACCGGGAACAGAAGCGGCAGGGCGCAGGTCGCCTGCAGGACCTTATCCTCGTCGTGCCCAGGAGGCACCGGCAGATATTCCGCCCGCCCTGTATCCAGATTGGTCACCACGGCCTCCACCTGCCCGGGATAAGCGGCATAGGCATCGTAGTCAAAGGGCACCAGCTCATCCGGTATGGTCGTATAGATGAACTCCAGCCCGAAATAAGAGCGGTTACCCCGCCGCAGCAGGTTGTAAAACCCCATATAGCGCTTGTCGTTGACAAAGCGTGTGAGGATCTCCAGGTTACGCCCCCGCTGCCGGGAAACATAGCTCACGCCATAGGCGATGCCCGCGGAGACGCCGACTACGTAATCGGGCAGCGCCGTATCCAGCAGCGCGTCGCACACGCCGCAGGAAAAAATGGTACGGAAGGCGCCGCCCTCCAGCACGATTCCCGTCTTCAAGCCAATCACTTCCTCTTTTTGATTATACGTCCGGGTATCTCCATGTGTAAAGACTCTTTTGTACGGCACGGCGCAGCTGCACCCGCGCCGCAGTACCGGTTTGCCCGGCACAGGTCTTGACTTTTGGTGGAAAAGGGTTATAATAGTTCTCGTTTGAATCGTTCTTTTTTGAACTACACGGAGGTGCGCCATGTCCGACCCCTGCGACCTGCTGCAGCTGTTCCAGCTCTGCCGCCGCCGCTATGCCGCCGCCCTGCACCCGGTGGAGCGGACCTGGGGGCTGACCCGCAATGAAATCGATGTGATCCTCTTCCTCTCCAACCATCCGGGGCTGGACACCGCCCGGGACATCGTGGCGCTGCGCTCCCTGTCCAAATCCCACGTCTGCAAATCGGTGGACCGTCTGACCCGGCGGGGCTTTCTGGCCGGAGCACAGGACGCGCAGGACCGGCGTTACATCCATCTGCGCCTGCTGCCCGCCGCCGCCGGCGCAGTGCAGCAGGCCCAGCAGGCCCAGCGGAGCTTCTTTCAGGCGCTGTTCCAGACGGTAGCCCCGGAGGACCGGCAGGTCCTGAACCGGGTGATCGGGCAATTTTTTCAAAATATGAAGGAGGCCTCTGACGTATGCTCCTCAAATTGATCGTCTGTATCATCGCCGGCCTGGGGGCCGGTGTCGGAACGGGACTGGCGGGCCTGTCCGCCGCCGCGGTCATCTCCCCGATGCTCATCACCTTTCTCGGCTTTCCGGCCTACGAGGCAGTGGGTATCTCTCTGGCCTCCGATGTGCTGGCTTCAGCGGTGTCCGCCTATACGTACGGAAAACATAAGAATCTGGACATCAAAAACGGGCTGGTCATGCTGCTGGCTGTTCTGGTGTTCACGCTGGTGGGCAGCTGGGCCGCCTCCCGGATGCCCAATACCGCCATGGGCGGTTTTTCCGTGCTCATGACGCTTCTGCTGGGCATCAAATTTATCGTGCGCCCTGTCATGACCACGAAGGAGACCCAGGAGCATAAGACTCTGCGGCAGAAAGTGGTCCAATCCATCCTCTGCGGAATCCTAGTGGGCTTCATCTGCGGCTTTGTGGGCGCGGGCGGCGGCATGATGATGCTGCTGGTGCTTACCAGCGTGCAGGGGTACGAATTGAAGACCGCCGTTGGCACCAGCGTATTCATTATGACCTTTACCGCCTTCACCGGCGCGGCCTCCCACATGGCCATCGGCGGCGCGCCCGATCTGTCCGCCCTGATTCTCTGCGTCATCGCCACCCTGGCCGGAGCCCGCGGCTCCGCGCTCTTTGCCAACAAGGCCGAACCCAGGACCCTCAACCGCATTACCGGCGTGGTCCTGGCCGCCCTGGGCGCGGCCATGCTGATCGTCAAATTTCTGACCTGATAGGCGTTTGCTCCCCCAAACACAGGCAGACGCCGCATCCCATGGCGCAGGCGCGGAAAACGTCCGGCGGACCATACAGGTCCGCCGGACGTTTTTTACAGAGCGAGCAGATGACTGCGTCTCCAGTCCCGTCTGTGCCAGCGCCAGAGAAACAGCAGCGCCCGCAGGCACTCGCCGCGGGCCATGGCGATCCACAGCCCCGCCGGTCCTGGTATGGATCCGGGGTAGTCGATCCCTTCCCGGGCCAATGTTGCGCGGATATGGGGCCTGCTCCTGCATGGAAGCGGCGATAAACAGCTCACGCCGATTGAAAATGGTCCGTACCGCGCGGCCCTCCCCGCTGGAATCCATTCAGTTTCCCGTCCCGAATTCGCTGAAAAAGCGGTCGTGGATGACCTGGACCGCCCGGTCGGCATCGGCCAGATCCACCAGCACGGAGACCTTGATCTCACTGGTGGAGATCATATTGATATTGATGCCGGCGTTATACAGGGCCTCAAACATCTTGGCGGCCACGCCGGGGTTGTGGACCATGCCCGCGCCCACGATGGAGATCTTGGCGATCTGGTCGCTCACGTCGATGTGGTCGAAGCCCAGCAGCTCCACATGATCCTCCAGCAGCTTCTTGGTGCGCTCCATATCCTGCTTGCCCACGGTGAAGCTGATGTCCTTGGTATTGTGGCGGCCGATGGACTGGAGGATAATGTCCACGTTTACGTTTTCCTTGGCCAGCAGGGAGAAGATCTTAAAGGCGATACCGGGCTGGTCGGCCAGGCCCACCACGGCCAGACGGGCCACGTTTTTATCCTTTGCCACACCGCTGACGTGCATTTTTTCCATGGTTTTTGCAACCTCCTTGACTTTGGTGCCGGGCTTTCCGGAAAAGCTGGAGAGCACCTCCAGCTTGACGCCGTAGCGCTTGGCCATCTCCACGCTGCGGTTGTGGAGCACCTGGGCGCCCAGGGTGGCCAGCTCCAGCATTTCATCGTACGTGATCTCGTCCAGCTGGGCCGCGCCCTCCACGCTGCGGGGATCGGCAGTGAAGACGCCGTCCACGTCGGTGTAGATCTGGCACAGATCCGCGTGGAGCACGGCCGCCAGGGCCACCGCCGAAGTATCCGAACCGCCCCGGCCCAGGGTGGTGATATCGTCGTATTTATTGATCCCCTGGAAGCCGGTGACGATGACGATGGCCTTTTTGTCCAGCTCGGCCAACACCCGCTCGGTATCGATGCGCTTGATGCGTGCGTCGCTGTAGACGGAGTTGGTGCGGAAGCCCGCCTGCCAGCCGGTCAGGGAGACCACCGGATAACCCATCGCCTCGATCGCCATGGCGCACAGGGAGCAGGAGATCTGCTCGCCGGTGGACAGGAGCATATCCATCTCCCGCTTGGAGGCATGCGGATTGATCTGAGCCGCCTTGGCGATCAGGTCATCGGTGGTATCCCCCTGGGCGGAGAGCACCGCCAGCACGTTATGGCCCCGGCGGTAGGTCTCGGTAATGATGCGGGCCACGTTGCGGATGCGGTCGGCATCCGCGACGGAGGTGCCGCCGAATTTCTGTACAATGAGTCCCATTGGTATATGTACCCCCTATTAGGAAAATGTGATCGTCTTTACGGGGCCCGGCATACGCCGGGCCTTACGCCATCTTATGCCCTCAGTCCAGCACCCGGAACACGCAGACGCAGTCCAGGCCGCACAGGGCCTGGTCCAGCATTCCCCGGGTCAGGGCCGTTCCGGTGAGGAAGGCGCACTCCCCCTCCGGCGCGCCGGGACGGGCCAGGAAAACGGCCCCGGGGAACGCGGCGCGCACCTGGTCCGAAGCGGCGTTGGCGCGGACGTACCACACGCTCTCCACCCCGGCGGGCGGCACGGCCACCTCGGCCCCGCCCGGCCCCCAGCCCAGGTATTTCTTGGTCTTCATGTGCTTTGCCGCGTCGATCACATCGGCCACTACAGCGGACGCGGTGGGCAGCTTGCCCGCGCCCCGGCCGTAGAACATCACGTCTCCGATGGCGTTGCCCCGGACGGTGATGGCGTTGAACACGTCCTCCACTCCGGAGAGCGGGTCCTCCAGATCCACCAGATGCGGGGCCACGAAGGCGCAGACCCTGCCGTCGGGGCGGTGGATGGCGCGGCCCAGCAGCTTGATTTTTTTGCCGCAGGACTCGGCATACGCCACGTCGGCCAGCGTCACGCCGGTGATACCCTGGGTAGGCACCTGATCGGGATACACGTGGCGTCCAAAGGCCAGCGAAGCCAGGATGCAGATTTTGCGGCAGGCGTCGTGCCCTTCGATATCGGCGGTGGGATCCTGCTCGGCATAGCCGTTTTCCTGGGCCTCCTTCAGCGCCGCAGCAAAGCTCAGCCCCGCCCGGATCATGCGGGTGAGGATATAGTTGGTGGTGCCGTTGAGGATGCCGCAGATCTCGGTAATCTCATTGGCGGCCAGGCATTGATTCAGCGGGCGGATGATGGGGATGCCGCCCCCCACGCTGGCCTCAAAGAGATAGCTCACGCCGTGCTCCTCCGCCAGCTTCAGCAGGTCATGGCCGTGCTCGGCCACCAGCTCCTTGTTGGAGGTCACCACGCTTTTGCCCGCCTTCAGCGCCCGTTCGGTAAATTCTCTGGCCACCTTGGCCCCGCCGATGGTCTCCACCACGATATTGACCTCGGGGTCGTTCTCAATGATGGAAAAATCGTGGATGACCTTGTCCGCAAAGGGGCTGTCCGGAAAGTCCTTCACATCCAGGATATACTTCAGCCGGATCAGGTCCTCCACCTTGTGATCGATATGCTCCCCATTGGTAGCCAGCACCTCCGCGACGCCGGAGCCTACCACGCCGAAGCCTAAAATCGCCACATTGACCATTTCTCGTTTCCTCCCTTTCGTCTGCGGGACGTCCTTATCCCGCCAAAATCTCACACCGGAGCACACCCTCCACCTGAAGCGCCAGCTGGAGCAGTTCCTCCATGGACACCGTCAGGCCCGAGGTCTCCGCCCCGATGGTCACCGCGGCACAGCCGCTGACCGGAATGCCCTGATTGATGGTCAGAATATTCCCGCCCTGTTGGGCAAAGATATTCAGGACCGAGGAGAGCACGCCCGGTTCATCCTTCAACAGGATCTGAAACGTGACGATGCGCCCGTGGAGCATGTCGTTGAAGGGCCGCACCGTGTCCTTATACTTATAAAAAGCGCTGCGGCTGATCCCCACCCGCCGGGTGGCCAGATTCACCGTATCCACCTCACCGGTCTCCAACAGGCGCTTGGCCTCCGCTACCTTGAGAAAGACTTCCGGCAGTGCACCGGCTTCCACGATAAAATATGCGGGTGTTTTGCCCATCTTATGCACTCCTCCCTCCGTATGTCCATGCTAGAAAGTCATTTGTTTTCCATGTGAGGCCTATTGTAGCACACCCACCTGCCCGGCGCAAGCCAAAATCCGCCCTCGTTCCCCCCAATTTCGTCGATCCTGCCAAGGGAATTCCCGTCATTTTGTACATATTTTTTGGAAGGGGGGCTTTTATGCCGAAGGACAGGCACACGCGCTTCCTTCTGGGGCTGCTGTATGCCGGGCTGGGTGTGGGCGCGCTTTGGCTGTGTATGCGTTTCCTGCTGCCCTGGCTGGCGCCTTTTCTGATTGCCCTGGCATTGGCCGCCCTGCTGGAGCCCGGCGTGCGGCTGCTGTCCCAGCGGCTGCATCTGCCCCGCTGGGGCGCCTCGGCCCTGTGCGCCGGGCTGCTCTCCCTCCTGCTGCTGGCCGGGCTGGGGCTTCTGCTCTGGCGGCTTGGTTATGAGGCCGCATTGCTGCTGGGCCGTCTGCCCACGCTGCTCTCCGGTCTGCCCACCCTGACCCGCCGGCTGGAGGGATGGCTCTACCGCTTTCAGATCGCCCTTCCGGTACCGTTCCAGGAATACGCACAGCAGCTGATGGAGCGGCTTTTGGAGCAGGGCATCGCCCTGCCCAACCGTCTTTACGACACGCTGTCCGGAGCGGTGAGCAGCGCGCTGGCCGCCCTGCCTGCAGCCGGGCTCTTCCTGTTCACCACGCTGCTTGCCACCTATTTCATCAGCGCAGGGCGGCCGGAGCTGTGCGCCGCCCTGAAGCGCTCGATCCCGGAACGCTGGCGGGAGCCGGCCGCCCGGGGCGCCACCAGCCTGAAACAGGCCCTGGGCGGCTGGCTGAAGGCGCAGGGCCTGCTCATGCTGATCACCTTCGGGGAGCTGGCGCTGGGCCTGCTGCTGCTGCGGGTGGATCTTGCCCTGGTGCTCTCGGCTCTCATTGCCCTGGTGGACGCGCTGCCCGTATTGGGCACCGGGACGGTCCTGGTTCCATGGGCCCTGGTCTCCCTGCTGGGCGGGAACTGGAAGCTGGCGCTGGGACTTGCGGTGCTCTACGGGGTGATCTGGCTGGTACGCAGCCTCCTGGAACCCCGGCTGATCGGCTCCCGGGTCGGCCTGCCGCCCCTGGCCGCCCTGCTGAGTCTGTACGTCGGCTTTCAGGCGTTCGGCGTGGCCGGAATGATCCTGGCGCCCCTGCTGGCTGTGTTGGTACGGCAGCTGTGGAGCGCGCTGCGCCCGCACGCCGCGAGGCCCCCGGCGTAGGGCGCCGGGGCCTCGCCTTGTCCGCCTTTCAGCAATGCCCGCAGCCTGTTCGGCCGCCGCAGCAAAGCGGAGCCCCCGGCGTTCTGCGCCGGGGGCTCCGCTTTGCTGCGTTTTAGTGCGCCCCGTCCGCGGGGACGTAAGGCTCGTCCGGGGGCGGCGTCTCCGGCTCCGACGGTCCCAGCGGATAGTCGGGCTGCTGCGGGGGCTCCGATGGCTCCGGTGACTCCGTTGCCGGGGGCGCAGTGGGAATGGTGGGATAGGTGCTCGGGTTGGCCGGATCAAAGCCCGGCCACTGTTCCTGGGTCGGCCAGGTGGAAGGATCGGTCACATCGAAGAGATACGGATCATACTCCTCCGGCGGCGCCTCGATGGCCGACGTATGCACATCACAGGTCCCCTGGGCCTCCAGATAGCCCAACAGATACTGCCCATCGGCGGCCGCCTTGCCGCCCATGTTCTCCCGTACATAGTCGAGCACGCTCACGGTTTTCACCGAGGCCTGCTGATCCAGCCCCCCGCTGCCTTCCCGGGGGCAGAATTCGCCCGCCAGATGGTACAGTCCTGCGATCGGGCTGCCGCTGTCGTCCAGAATAGGACTGTCGGTGCAGACCTCCACATCGGCATGAAGGCTGCAGTCCTCCAGCGGCGCATCGCTGCGCAGGATAGTCGCCGTGGCCACCCGGCTGCCCCGTACATCGTGGGTGCAGGCCTCGGTGGCCCGCATGCCGCTGTCCAGACAGTACTGCACGGTGATCAGGTCGTCGGGCTTGCTGCCCAGTTCCCGGTTCTCCAGGCCCGCGTGGACCTGGCTCATGACCTTCTGCCACAGGACCGCCGCCGGGTTGCTGCCGCCCGCCCGGATGCGCTCGGGCAGTTCATACCCCACCCAGACGGCGGCGGTATAATAGGGGGTGTAGCCCACAAACCAGCGGTCGTTATTACTGGTGGTGGAACCGGTCTTGCCCGCCACGGTCATGCCGGAGATCTTGGCCTGGGTGCCGGTGCCGCTCTGGACCACCTGTTTGAGCAGATTGTTGATATACCAGACGGTAGAGGTCTTGAGCACCGGCGTGTCCTCCCGCTGGCTGTTGTCCAGCAGGATATTGCCCGCATCGTCCGTCACCCGCAGGTAGGTGCGGGGCCGGACATATAGCCCGCCCCGCTGGAAGACCGAGTACGCCCCGGCCATCTCGATGACCTTCACGCCGTCGGTCAGGCCGCCCAGGCCCAGCTGGGACAGACCCAGATCGCTGACCGTCTTTCCGTTCACCTCGCGGCCCTGCTCCAGGGTGGTGATGCCGAAGCGCTGTGTCATATACTGGTAGGACTCAGCGGGCGTGACTTCCTGGAGCACGCGCACGGCCACCGGGTTGGAGGAGTCCTCCACCGCCTCGGTCACCGTCATCCTGCCCCGGTAGCTCAGATAGGAATTGGCCGGCCACGCGGTCCCGCCGAGCATCTGCACAGGATAGTCGTCAAAGGTGGAGATCGGGGAGATCAGCCCCATCTCCAGGGCGGGAGCGTAGACCGACAGAGGCTTGATGGAAGAGCCGGGCTGCCGGGTGGAACGGCTTGCAAAGTTCCATACCCGGTTGCTCTCCTTCTCCCCCATGGCGCCCGCCAGGCCCACCACGTTTCCGTCGGAATCAATGATGACGATGGCAGACTGGATCTGCTGTCCGGAATCGGAGGTGAGCACCAGGTTCTCCCGGTTGGTGTAGACCTCCTCCACGACAGCCTGGATGTCCGGGTCCGCGCAGGCGTAGATCTTCAGTCCGCCCGAGGTGACCATATTGGAGGCCAGGGTATCGGAATAGCCGTACTTGGCCGACAGGTCCTGGATCACATCGGTGATCACCTGCTCGTCGTACCAGTTGTAGATCACCGCGGGCTTCTCCTCGTCCACGCCCAGGGTAAAGTTCAGCTCCTCGGCCACGGCCGAGCGATACTCCTCCTCGGAGATCATGCCCAGATCCCACATTTTCCAGAGCACCAGTTCCTGCCGCTCCTTGTTGAAGTCCCGGGCGGTCTTTACCGCACCGGTGTCCGGGTCGGTAACACGGAGGTTGGAATTGGGGCCGTATTTGGAGGGGTTGTTGGTGATGCTGATGAGACTGGCGCATTCCGCCAGAGAGAGCTCGTCCAGTTCCTTGCCGAAGTAGTTCTGGGCGGCGGTAGCCACGCCGTAGCAGTTGTCGCCCAGATAGATATAGTTCAGGTACCACTCCATAATCTGTTCCTTGGAGTAGGTCTTGTCAAACTCCAGCGCCCGGAAGATCTCCAAGATCTTCCGCTTGACCGTCACATCGTCATACTGGGTAAAATTTTTGATGAGCTGCTGGGTAATGGTGGAGCCGCCCTGGATATCCTTGCCGGTAAACATCAGCAGCACGCCGTTGATGGTGCGCTTCCAGTCCACGCCGGGGTGGGTCCAGAACCGCTCGTCCTCAATGGCCACAGTGGCGTTGACCAGATTCTGCGGGATCGCTTCGAACTCCACCAGTTCCCGGTTCTCCGTTCCGTGGAGAGAGAGATGCTCCACATACTCCCCGGCGGAGTCCTTGTAATAAATGGTACTGGTCAGGTTCATGTCGAAATTGCCGTCCAGATGGGCGTTTGGAATGATGTAGGTCTGCACGTAGACCACGGCGAAGCAGGCCATGATGGCGCAGGTGATGACGCCGATGAGCACGAGGGTACCCAGCACCTTGCCCACCACGGCGGCGGCGGCAAATCCCGCGCTTCGCTGCCGCCGGTGTTTGCCGTGCTCCGGGTGATTGGTCGTTGCCAAAAAAAACACCTCCGAATTCTGGTGGAAAACAGCTTCCAAGACGAGTGCCGAAAACAGCATCTAAAATAACAGCTTATATTATAACATGAACTTCCAACTTGTCCACCCTAATATTTTACATTTTCTGGTCTTTGCCCCTTTCGTAAAAATTTGGCACGTCCTGCCCTTGCATTTTGCCGCCTGTGCGGTTACAATATGGATGAGAAAAACAGTCATTCAAGAAAGCGTGGTATGCGGAATGAGCGAGGGATTCGGACCGGATTTCATTACCATTACGGATGAGGACGGCAATGAATTTGAGCTGGAGCACCTGGACACAATAGAATATAACGGTCAGACCTACATGGCCTTTTTCCCTGCCGTGGAGGACGAAGGCGGCGAGGCTGTGGAGGATGTGGACCTGGACGAGGAATACGGTCTCATCATCCTGAAGGTGGTGGACGTGGACGGCGAGGAACAGCTCTCCACCCTGGACAGCGAGGAAGAGTTGGAGCTGGTCTATCAGCAGTTTATGGATGTTTTGTTTGACGAAGAGGGCGAATGATCGTTCCCCTTCCGCCGAGGTTTTTCCTGCTCGGTGCGTGACGGGCCCTATTTAAACCCACATCTCTGAAACGGGACGCCCCCTCACAGTGCGGACCGCAGGCCTCCCGGCCCCCTTCGCGGGGCGGCCGGAAGTTGGAAGCGACGAAACACCGTGGAGGCGACCCACCTGCCGATTTCGTGCAGGTTTTAAATCGGGCTCGCACGGCCAGAGCGGGATCACCCCACGAAACATTGTTTCGTGGGGCTTTCTTTTTTCCCGGGGCTTTTGTTTGAACAAACTGTAAAACATCGTTTGGGGCTTGAAAGCCGGGCCAATTTCCTGTATAATGTCAAAATGCTATCGTGTAAGCAACATTTACGAGAGGACTGAAGCTACAAATGAGCGCATCCAGAGAAAAGAAACAGCGCCAAAACGACCCCAATCAGGGTCTGTCGCAAAAGCAGCGGAAGGAGCTTGAGGAACAGAAAGCCGCCAAGCACAAGGCCATACTATATACGGTCATCGGGATCGTGGTCGCTGCTCTTGTGGTCGTGCTGCTGGTGTGGCACTCCGGCTTCTTCCAGAGCCGTACGACCGCCGTCAGCGTAGGCGGCCGGGATTACAGTCCCGCCGACGTGGAATACTATTACCGCAGTCTGGTGCAGTACGAGTACTACCAGACCTACGCCTTTGACCCCCAGAGCGATCTGCGCACGCAGTACGTGGACGCCAACCAGACCCAGAGCTATCATGACAAGTTCCTTCAGACCACTCTGGAGACGCTGACCGAGGTGGCCGCCGTGGAAAATGCCGCCGAGGCCGAGGGCTTTACCCTCACCCAGGAGGAACTGGATCATGTGGCCGCCTCCGTGAACACCATGAAGGAAAACGCCTCCTCCAACGGTTACACCTATGCCACCTATCTGAAGGCGGTCTTCGGGCCCTATATGACCCCCAGCCGCTATGAAACCTGCATGAAGCGCGCGGCCCTGGTCAACAGCTACACCACCAAGATCTCCGACTCCTTCGCCGTCTCCGACGAGGAGATCCAGACCTACTATGAAGCGCACGCCGCCGAGCTGGACAGCTACGACTATCGCTACCTCTTTATCAGCGGCACCGCTCCCAGCGGCACTGATTCCGAGGGCAATACCGTGGAGGCTACGGAGGAAGAAAAGGCCGCCGCTCTGGCCGCCGCCAAGGTCAAAGCGGACGAGCTGGTCTCCAAGGTCTCCGCGGCCGACGACCGCAGCGCCGCCTTTGCCGAACTGGCCCCCGATTATGTGGCCGAGAGCAGCCGCGCGTCCTATGAGAGCGACCCCGACTACTCCCTGCGCACCGGCACCTCCGGCTCCAGCCTGTCCTCCTATTCCACTTACGGCAGCTGGCTGACCGACGCGGACCGCAAGGCCGGCGACGTGGAGGTCATCGAAGGCAGCGGCGGCTATTATGTGGTGCTCTTCCTGGACCGCTATCTGGACGAGACCCCCACCGCCGACATCCGCCATATCCTCATCAAAGCCGAGCTGACCCAGGAGGATGACGCCGCCACCAGCGATGTGGACGAGTCCGCCGTGCCCACGCAGGAGGCCCTGGACGCCGCCAAGGCCGAGGCCGAGGACCTGCTGGCCCAGTGGGAGAGCGGAGAGCGGACCGCCGAATCGTTCGGCGCCCTGGCCGAAGCGCACTCCGACGATACCGGCTCCAATACCAGCGGCGGCCTGTATGAAGCGGTCTACGACGGCCAGATGTTTGCCGGCTTCAACGACTGGATCTTCAACGATGAACACACCCAGGGCGATACCGGCCTGATTGAAAATACCCAGAGCGGCCAGCAGGGCTGGCATGTGATCTACTTCCAGTCCTGGAACGACCCCAAGTGGACGATCAGCGTGCGCAACACCCTGCTCAACGATCAGCTGACCGCCTGGGTCAACGGTCTGACCGAGGGGCTGGAGGTCGTCGAAGGCAGCGGCCTCTCCTACGTGGGCTGATCCGGTAATCCGGCTCGGCCGTCTGGCGGCATCCCAGCTCCGCACCGGGTTGCCGTTGCCCGCTTTGCTGTTTTCCGGACGCCGCGCTCCCCGCGCGGGGAGGCGGCGGGACAAAAGGCAACTCCGTCCGTTCCGGCGGTATGCACGTCGGAACGGACCCTTCCCATGACGGCCGGGGCGGCGATTGCACAAGCAATCGGGCCCCGGCCGTCATGCAGATGATGGGGAAGCAGGCGCCCTGCCTGTTTCGATCCGCCGGCCGGATGGGGCCGCTCCCCCTTCGGCCGGCACAGTATGGGAGGCCTTTGCGATGGACGAACGATTTTTACGCACGGAAATGCTCCTGGGCCGGGAAGGCATGGCGCGGCTGAACGCCGCCCACGTGGCCGTATTCGGCCTGGGCGGCGTGGGCAGCTGGTGCGCCGAGGCCCTGGCCCGCTCCGGCGTGGGCGCGCTCACCCTCATCGACCATGACGAGGTGGGCCTTACCAACCTGAACCGGCAGGCGGAAGCCACGGTCTCCACCCTGGGCCGGCCCAAGGCCCAGGCCATGGCGGAACGTGCGGCGGACATCAACCCGGAATGCCGCCTCACCGTTCTGGCCGAAAAATACGAGCCGGAGACCCGGGAGCGGTTTTTCGGGACGCGGTACGACTATGTGGTGGACTGCATCGACCTGGTTTCCTGCAAGCTGGACCTGATCGAGACCGCCCTGAGCCGCGGCCTTCCCATCCTCTCTTCCCTGGGCACCGGCAATAAGCTGGACCCCTCGCAGTTCCGCATTGGGGACCTGGCCCAGACCGAGGGCTGTCCCCTGGCCCGGGTGGTGCGCAAGGAGCTGCGTAAGCGGGGCATCCTCCACCACCGGGTCCTATGGTCGCCGGAGGCGCCAAAGGCCGCCGAACAGCGGGAAGCTCCCCCGCCCGGCCGCCGCAGTGTTCCCGGCAGCGTGGCCTGGGTTCCCCCGGTCGCCGGCCTTATGCTGGCGGGCGACGTGGTCATGGCTCTGACCGGTCTGCAGCCGTAAGCGCCGGCGGGCGCATCGTCCGCCTCCCTGCTTTCGCGCATAAAAGATCCCTCCATTGGCAAACTAACGCCAATGGAGGGATGCTTTTTGGAAAAACAGACTTCGTCCCGGCTGCGCAGCGCGGCAGCCGGAGGCGCCGCCGGCCTTGCCAACGGCTTTTTCGGCGGCGGCGGGGGCATGATCCTGGTGCCCCTGCTCACCCGCTGGTGCGGATTGGACCAGCGCCGGGCCTTCGCCACGTCCATCGCCATCATCCTGCCCCTGTGCGCACTCTCCTCGGCGATCTACTTCCTCCGGGGCGGGCTGGATCTGACGGCCGCCCTTCCCTATCTGGCCGGCGGGCTGGCAGGAGGCTTTCTCGGCGGGCGGGTGTTCAAGCGTCTGAATATGACTTGGCTGCGGCGGGCCTTCGCCCTGCTCATCCTCTACGGCGGCGTCAAGGCCCTCTTGTTCTGATGGGCTGGCTCGTTCCGCTCATCGCCGGGGCGGCCACCGGCGTACTCTCCGGCTTCGGTATCGGCGGCGGCACGCTGCTGCTGATCTATATGACCGCCTTCGCCGGCATCCCCCAGACCCTGGCCCAGGGGATCAATCTGCTCTACTTTCTCCCCACCGCGGCCACGGCCCTGCCCGCCCACATCAAAAATGGATATATCGACCGGGGCACCCTGCTCCCGGCCATTCTGACCGGACTGGCCGGGACCGCGCTGGCCGCCTGGGCCGCTACCGCCCTGGATGTGGAACTGCTCCACCGATGCTTCGGCGGCTTTCTCATCGTCATCGGCCTGCGGGAGCTGTTCAGCAAACCGGCGCAGGGGGATCAAACCGCTGGATGACGCACTCCGCCACATAAATGCGCTTGAGCTCCTGCAGCTGCGCCATGTGCTTCGTCCCTCTGTGGCGCTCCACCGCCGCCTGATCCGCCCAGTGCTCCAGCAGGAAGAGACGGTCCGGATCATCCAGCGCCGCAAAATACTCATATCGGAGGCACCCCGCCTCCGCCCGGGTCTCGCTTAAGATCCCGTGCCGCGTTACTTCTTCCACAAACCGCTCCCGCATGCCGGGCTTCGCCTGATAGATCACGTTCACCACAATCGCATTTACCGCCATTTTGACCGTTCTCCTTTTCCTCTGTGCCGTAATCAGGGCTTCTGCGTTCTCTTGTAGGTCAGATAGCCCTCCAGGATCAACGTAGCCGCCACTGCGTCCACCGTCTTTTTGTGCTCTTTCATCCGCTTGCCGGAGGCATGGAGGATGTTGTGGGCCTCCACCGTGGTCCGGCGCTCGTCCCAGAGCACCGGCCTGCGGCCCACCGCCTCTTCCACCCGGTCCGCAAACGCACGATAGCGCTCTGCCCGGGGCCCCTCGGTGCCGTCCATGTTTCGTGGAAAGCCCATCACCAGCTCCTCCACGCCGTGTTCCGCCGCGATCCGCGCCAGCTCTTCCGCCACAAACTCCGGTTTGCGGCTGCGGATCACGGCAGTATGTCCGGCCAGAAGGCCGGTTGGATCCGAAATGGCCACGCCCGTTCGGGCGTCGCCGTAATCAATGGCCATAATGCGCAACGATATCCTCTCCTCTGCTCTCACAGTGAAACGCTCCCGCGAAGCGGCCGCACGGCGGCGGCTTCGTACGCTACGCATTATACAGGGAAACCATGTAAAAAACAAGGAAAAAGCCTTGACTTGCCGGAACAGCTATGATAAACTACTTTCACCTATGAAAAAGGGCTCTTTTTTTGTGCGCATTTTTACGGTGTGATGGCGCATGAACCCCTTTCCCTTCCAACGGAGGACATAGGGAGGCAAGCTTGCCGGATCCGCACCGTAACGTAGATCGGGGCGCGCAAAGCGCGCCCGTGCGTTGCTGGATTCGGCCCACAGGCCGCGTCCGGCATTTTTTATGTCCGCGGCCAACAAATGAAGGAGGTGCCGAACACATGGCAAAGGTTGGTTCCCGGGTGAAGATCACCCTGCGCTGCGCCGAGTGCAAGCAGAGAAACTACGTCACCAACAAGAACAAGAAGAATACTCCCGACCGTCTGGAGCTGAACAAGTACTGCCCCTTCTGCAGGAAGCACACGGTTCACAACGAGACCAAGTAATGAGTGCTGAAACGGCTCAGAAGAAAGAAGGGTTAAACGGAATGTCTGAAAACGAGAAGCTCGAGCAGGCCTCTGTCGAGGAAGAAGGAACGGCCGCCCCCGAAAAGCCCGCCAAGGCGGACAAAAAGAAGGACGCTAAGCCCGACAAGAAAAAGGACGCCAAGCCCGGCATCTTCGCCCGCATCGGCAAGTGGTTCAAGGAAATGAGGAGCGAGCTGAAGAAGGTCGTCTGGCCCACCGGCAAACAGACCCTCAACAACACCGTCATCGTCATCGTCTGCTGCATTATCGTGGGCATTTGCATCTGGCTGTTCGACTGGCTGGCCAGCTCCGTGATCAGCGCCCTGCTGGCCCTGTTCGGCAAGGGTTAGGGTGCGAAATGGCTGACAACGCGAAATGGTATGTGGCCCATACCTATTCCGGCTATGAGAACACTGTGGCCGCCAGCATCGAGAAAGCCGTGGAAAACCGCGGCATGCACGAGCTGATCCACGAGGTCAACATACCCATGGAGACTGTCACCGAGATCACTGACAACGGCCCCAAGACCGTGGAACGCAAGGTATTTCCCGGCTACGTGCTGGTTAAGATGGTCATGACGGACGAGACCTGGCACCTGGTGCGCAACGTCCGCGGCGTCACCGGCTTCGTAGGCTCGGGCAACAAGGCGATTCCCCTCACGGACGAGGAGATCGCCGCCCTGGGCGTGGAGAAACGCGAGATCGTCGTGGGCTATCAGGTGGGTGACAGCGTGAAGATCACCGACGGCGCTCTGGAATCCTTTCTGGGCACCGTGGAGGAGATCGACCTGGACCGCAGCAAGGTCCGCGTCGTAGTCTCCATGTTTGGCCGCGAGACCCCGGTCGAGCTGGAGCTCGACCAGGTGGAGCCGGTCAACCGCTAAGGGCCGCCTGGCGGCCTTATCCCCCGCACGTGGGAGGGACCCGGAACGGGTTCCGCTTCCAACCACATTTTTCGTAGGAGGTGCTGTTTCAAATGGCACAGAAAGTTACTGGTTACGTCAAACTGCAGATTCCGGCCGGCAAGGCGACTCCCGCTCCCCCCGTGGGTCCCGCCCTCGGCCAGCACGGCATCAATATCGCCGCTTTTACCAAGGAATTCAACGAGCGCACCAAGAACGACGTGGGCCTGATCATCCCCGTGGTCATCACCGTCTACGCCGACCGCTCCTTCACCTTCATCACCAAGACGCCTCCCGCCGCCGTCCTCATTAAGAAGGCGTGCAGCATCGAGTCCGGCTCCGGCGTCCCCAACAAGACCAAGGTGGCCACCATCAGCAAAGAGGACGTGCGCAAGATCGCCGAGACCAAGATGCCCGACCTGAACGCGGCCAGCATCGAGGCGGCCATGAGCATGATCGCCGGCACCGCCCGCTCCATGGGCGTTGTGGTCGGCGAGTAAGGCGAAGGAGGGTAAGTGTAATGTTTAGAGGCAAGAAATATCAGGAGAGCGCCAAGCTCATCGACAAGGCCGCCCTGTACGATACCGCTGAGGCCATGGAGCTGGTGGTCAAGACCGCTCCCGCCAAGTTTGACGAGACCGTAGAACTGCACGTGAAGCTGGGCGTGGACTCCCGCCATGCCGACCAGCAGGTCCGCGGCGCCATCGTCCTCCCCCACGGCACCGGCAAGACCCAGCGCGTGCTGGTCTTCGCCAAGGGCGACAAGGCCGAAGCCGCCAAGGCAGCCGGCGCCGACTTCGTGGGCGAGATGGACATGGTGGAGAAGATCCAGAAGGAAAACTGGTTTGACTACGACGTGGTCGTGGCTTCCCCCGACATGATGGGCGTCGTGGGCCGCCTGGGTAAGATCCTGGGCCCCAAGGGCCTGATGCCCTCCCCCAAGGCGGGCACGGTCACGCCCGACGTGGCCAAGGCCGTCACCGAAATCAAAGCCGGTAAAGTGGAGTACCGTCTGGACAAGACCAACATCATCCACTGCCCCATCGGCAAGGTCTCCTTCGGCGCGGAGAAGCTCACGGAGAACTTCAACGCTCTTATCGGCGCCATCGTCAAGGCCAAGCCCTCCGCGGCAAAGGGACAGTACATCCGCTCCTGCGTATGTGCTTCCACCATGGGCCCCGGCGTGAAGATCAACTCCGCCAAGCTGATGTAATTACGGGGCGCTCGGGCGTGTGGAGCCGTGCGGATGGACCGGTGTAAGGACGCGTATCGCACATCCGCCGGAGCGTGACGAACTCTTCCCGATTAGGTTGTGTTTCCCTGTGGTAAAAAATGCCGTGCCGCCCAGAAGCGGCACGGCATTTTTGATCCCCCCTGCCGCCGCATGGTCGCTGCGTCTTTGCCGTCCTATGGGCGGTCTACGCCTTGCGAGTGGACCTCTGTCCCACTTCGCGGCGTTCCCCCGCAGCTGTGTATGATAGAGACTCCCATGCGCGCCGCTGCGTCCGGTCTCGGGAATCAAGGATATACTCCGGGAGCTTGAGCCGCGCCTCGCGGATACGCTCGCCGCAATCCTTATCTTTCGCACATTTTTCTTGACTTCAGCATCGATTTTGACCGTCCCTTCCAAAGCAAAAGGACATCCGAACGGATGTCCTTTTGCTTTGGGCTCCGAGCGTGTCAGCCGTGCCACTCTTTGGCGATAGTCATGCGAAGCCGGAGCCGAGACTGTCGGCGCAAAGGGGATGGGCTGCGCGTTCAGATTGAATGAGCACTCAACCAAAAGCCCGGAGCAGCTTAAGCTGCTCCGGGCTTTTGTGGAACAAAGTGAGAGGAAATGGTCTCCTGCTCGACCACAAGCTGCGGTAGGGAAAGCTTACTTCAGCTCTACCTTAGCGCCGACTTCCTCGAGCTTCTTCTTCAGTTCCTCGGCCTCGTCCTTGGAGACACCTTCCTTGATGGCCTTGGGGGCAGCCTCGACCGCGGCCTTGGCCTCAGCCAGGCCCAAGCCGGTGATCTCGCGGACAGCCTTGATGACCTTGATCTTCTCAGCGCCGATTTCGGCCAGCACGACGTCGAACTCGGTCTTCTCCTCGGCGGCGGGAGCGGCAGCGCCGCCGGCAGCGGGAGCGGCCATAGCGGCGGCGGAAACGCCGAACTCATCCTCCAGGGCGTGAACGAGCTCGGAAAGCTCCAGAACGGTCAGGCCCTTAACCTCTTCGATGAGGGCAGTAATCTTCTCAGAAGCCATGATATGTTACCTCCTAATAAATGTTGTGTTTTGAGAAAATGGGGTGGGACTTACTCGGCGGCGGCGGGGGCCTCGGCCTCTACCGTACCGCCCTTCTGCTCGCAGATCGCCTTCAGGACGATCGCCAGACTGGTGATGGGGGCCAGCATGGTGCCCAGGACCTGAGCCTGCAGGGCCTCCTTGGAGGGCAGCTCGGCCAGGGCCCGGATCTCGTCCATGGAGAGCACCTTGCCGTCCATGAAGCCGGCCTTGATGGTAAACTTGGCGCCGTTGAACTGCTTGGCGAACTTGTTGATCACGCGCATGGGGGCGATGGGATCGCCGTGGGACAGGGCCATGGAAGTGGTGCCGTTGAGAACGGGATCCATCTCCTCCATACCCACGTTGTTGATGGCGAAGCGCACCAGGGTGTTTTTCACCACGGCGTAGTCCAGCTCATTCTTGCGGCACTCGGCGCGCAGAGCGGTATCCTGGGCCACGGTGATGCCCTTGTAGTCCACCAATACGCCGCTGGAAGCGCTCTTGAGCTTCTCGGTCAGCTCAGCCACGATGGCCTGCTTCTCACTGAGAACCTTTGCGTTAGGCATTTGGAATTCACCTCCGTTGGATTTGAGTTCAACTTTCCCGATGCAGACGCAACAAAAAAGCTGCTTTCGCATTCAAAGCAGCGAAAACAGCACAAAAAAATCTCGTTCGTTGTGGCTGCATTCTCGGCAGGAGTTACGGCTTACGCCCCCTGCTGTCTTTGAACACGACTGATAGTATATCATCCCAAACGGGACATGTCAAGCGTGATTTACCAAAAAAACAAGGGTACCTTGTAAGAGTACAATACATATTGGACTCTTACAAGAAGATCATCCGCATCATGCCGAACACGCCCTGCACCGTGGGCGAGGGGATGATCCTCCTGTGCCGCAGCGTCTGCTTCGACGCGGTCGAGGCAGCATACCAGAAGGCGAAGCAGCTCGGCTGAGCTTTTCTGGCAAACTGAGGCCTCCGGCTAAGTGAGGCTGTAAGATCAAGGCAGACGCATGGAAACCCACCATGTGCCTGCCTTTTCTTTGTACCAAAAAATGACGGGGGTGTTGATTCCATCCAATAGCGCAGCGCTCCCGCTTTTCGGTTTTGTTCCCGCCTACGCAGACACGGCAGAATGCACAATTCAGGTCAAGTCCACTTGTACGATTCACACAGAAAGTTATTTTTGTGGATTTTCAACACAAAACCTGATTGACACTTCCGGCTTGCTATGCTACTATGTCAATGACTTAATTTATTTAATTAATAAATTGAGATAAGAAGAAGTAACGGAGTATACGCTTATGTATGATATTTGTGCGCTGGGTGAAGTCCTGATCGATGCGATTGCGAGTGCGGATACGTGCATACAGATTACTGGCAACGCGGGCGGCGCCCCGGCGAATGTGCTGACCTGCGGCACGCGGATGGGTCTGAAAACGGCCTTCCTCGCCAAGGCCGGCGGCGATTTCATCGGGAACTGGCTCAAGGGCGTTCTGGATGAGGTCGGCATCGACACGGCGGGCATGATTCTGGATCCGTCGAAAAACACCACGATCGCCATGGTCTCGCTGGACGAAGCCGGCAACCGCAGCTTTTCCTTCTATCGGATCGGCTGCGCCGATGTGAGCCTGACAAAGGAAGAGCTTCGGCTGGACCTGATCGAGCAGTCCCGCATCTTCCATTTCGGATCCGTTTCCATGACGGAAGAACCGGCCCGCTCGGCGACGCTCGCCGCGGCCCGCTATGCCAGGGAAAAGGGCCTACTCGTTTCCTACGATCCCAATCTGCGCCGGAATCTCTGGTGCGACGAGCAGACCGCGGCAAAGTACATCAAAGAGGGCCTTACGCTCTGCGACGTGGCAAAGCTGTCGGATGAAGAGTGCCGTTTCCTCTACGGCGACCAAGACATCCCGTCGCAGGGCCGTCAGATGCTGCGTGACTATCCGAGCCTGCGGCTTTTGTTCGTGACCTGCGGCGGCGCGGGCAGCTACGTTTTCTGCGGCGATCAGATGCAGTATGCGCCCGGCTATTCAGTCAAGGTCGCCGACACGACCGGCGCCGGGGACACCTTCATGGGCGCCGTGCTCTATCAGCTTCTGCAGCACGGCGGCGCAGACTGGTCCTCCGCGGAGCTGCAGTCGCTCCTTCGCTTCGGCAACGCCGCCAGCGCGCTCTCCGTGCAGCGCTTCGGCGCCATTCCCGCCATCCCCGGCAAGGCCGACGTGGAAGCGTTTCTGGCGGAACACCCCGCTCCCGAAGGCTCGGGCCAGACGCTTCATACCCCGGCATAAAAAGAAGTTTGATACCGAAAAAGGTATTAAATAGAAATGGAGGATTGTTATGAAAAAGGTAATCGCAACGCTCCTGGCCGTACTGATGATTGGCTCTCTTGTCGCCTGCAGCGGCACCCCGTCAACCAACGAGACCCCCGCTCCGGCCAATGAAACCAAAGACGTCGCCGTTTCCGCTGACACCAACGGCGAAGACGTCACCATCCGGATGTGGACCTTCCTGGACCCCACCAACACCAGCAATGGCCGTTCCATCGCTCTGCAGAAAATGATCGACCGCTTTGAGTCGGAGAATCCCGGCGTGAAGATCGTTGTCGAGCCGCAGCAGTGGGACACCATGACCGGTAAGTTCATGGCAGCCGCCACCACCGGCGAAGCTCCCGACATCATGTGGTGCGCCCGCGACGAGCTGTTTGGCGTTCTGAACGCCGGCCTGCTGGAGCCGCTGGAGAACCTGTTCATGGGCAGCTGGACCCAGGATCAGATCGACGACGTCGATGACGGCTTCTTCCGCTTCGGCGAGCGCGACGGCAAGCACTACACACTCTGCCTCAACAAGAACTGCACCGGCTTCTTCTACCGCGAAGACCTTCTGGAGGCCGCGGGCCTGGAAGTCCCCACCACCTTCGATGAGCTCTACAACGCCGCCCAGGTGCTGACGAGGGAGATCGACGGCCAGCAGGTCTACGGTCTCGGCATGAGCTTCTCCACCGAAAGCAACGACGCCCAGGCGATCGTCAACTGGCTGCTCCAGGAGCAGGGTACCCTCTTCAACGAGGACGGCACTGCCAAGTGGGCTAACGAGAGCGGTGTTGCCGCTCTGGAATGGATCAAGAAGTGCATCGACACCGGCGTCACCCCGGCTGACTCCGTCAACAAGACCATCGAGGACATCTACACTGAGTTTGCCTCCGGCAAATACGCCATGACCATCGCCTCTGCGGTCCGTCTCGGCACGTCCCGCACCAACGCCTCCTTCGACGGCTCCACCATCCAGTTCGCGCCCCTGCCCGGCGGCACGATCATCGACGGCTGGTTCGCCGGCGTCTACAGCGGCTCCAAGAACAAGGAGCTCGCCGGCAAATTCCTTGAGCTCATGTACGACAACGAATCCGACCTGCTGTGGATCAACGACGGTGCGCAGGCTCCGAACCGCAAGTCCACGGTGGAGCAGATCACCATCGATGACAGCAACAAGTACCTCAACAGCATGCTTGAGGCCTTCTCGGACGGCTGGCTGCCCTCCAACACCCAGGCGTTCGTCGGCTGGAAGCTCGACCTCAACCGCCCGGTCCAGGCCATCCTGACCGGTGAGACCGACTACATGAAGGCGCTCAGCGATGCAGAGACGATCTTCAACACCAACAACAACCGTTAAACATCCCCGCTGTTTTCTCCCTGCGGGAGCCCCTGACGCTGATCAGGGGCTCCCGGACAGGGTGTCCCAATGGAAGGAAATGCGTTTTTGTGAAAAAAACGCATTTCCTTCCATTGGAACCGGCAAAACGGCCCGTGCACGGCCGCCGGCGGAGACTTTTCCGCCCTGCTGCGCAGTCTGCGCCAAAAATGATCTATCAACATTTTCCCTGAAAGGGGCAACCATGTGGAGGGCAAAACTTGTGAAACGGAAAGAAAAACGCACACAGCTCAGATCCATGGGATATGTGGCACCGGCCATGCTCGTGCTCATCTTCCTGCTGGTCATCCCTCTCTTTTATACGCTCTATTGCAGCCTTTATAATCTGGACTATCTGGTAAAGGGCGACTTTGTCGGCCTCGGCAACTATCTGCGGCTTCTGAAAGACGTCCGCATCAGCAAGTCCCTCCTGTTCACGTTTGAGATCACCATCATCTCCACACTCCTGTCGGTCGGCATCGGCCTGCTCCTGGCGCTCTGGGTGGACCGGGAACACGGCCTGTTCGCCTACCTCATCGAGATGTTCGGCCTGATTCCCTGGGTCATCTCCATGATGGTCGCGGCCCTCCTGTGGCGCTGGCTCTTCAACGGCGACCTGGGCCTGTTCAATATGATCCTCAAGGCACTCGGCTACAACCCCATCTACGTGGTGGAAAACAAGAACTCGGCGATCATCGCCCTGATCTTCGTGCTGACGTGGCGTCTGGTCGGCTACGCCATGATCATGATCCTGGCCGGCCTCAAGAGCCTGGACCCGGTCCTGCTCGAGGCGGCAAAGGTGGACGGCGCCACGCCCTGGCAGCTGCTCTGGCACATCAAGCTGCCGCTCATCAAGACGCAACTCCTGCTGTCGATCATCGTCCTGACCGTTTCCAACTTCACCAACAACACCGTGCCGAAGGTCCTGACCAGCGGCGGGCCGAACGACGCCACCAACGTCATCACGCTCTTCCAGTACAATCTCGGCTTCCGCTATTATCAGTTCGGCACCTCTGCGGCGCTTTCCATTCTCATCATGCTGATCACCTCGCTGATCATCGTGCTGTATATCAAAGTGAGCAATTACAAAATCTGAGTCGGAAGGGAGCGTATGAAAGCCATGAATAAAACCGCGAAAAAGGCGGCCAGAAAAACATGCAGCGCGCTGATGCTGGTGGTCCTCGCCTTTCTGACGACCCTTCCGATCTTCTGGTGCATCATCACCTCTCTGAAAACGCCGCAGGACATCTCGGCCTATCCGCCGAAGGTCTTCAACTTCACCGTCACCTGGAACAACTATAAGCAGGTCTTTGCCCAGAGCTTCCTGCAGACCGCCTGGAACAGCGTCGTCTATTCTCTTCTGACCATCCTGGCCTGCCTGGTCCTCGGGTACCTTGCCGCCTACGGCTTCGAGCGCCGCCGCTTCCCGCTGAAAAAGCTGCTCTTTTACATCGTGGTCATCGGCATTCCGCTCTCCACGGGCAGCTCCGTCCTGCTGATTCCGAACTACCTCATGATGATGAAGCTCCATCTGACGAACCACTGGTATACGCTTCCGCTGCTCTACACGGCCTATAACCTGCCGCTCGTCATCTGGATGCTCATCTCCGGTGTACGCGGCCTGCCCCGGGAGATCGAGGAAGCGGCCCGCATCGACGGCTGCAGCCAGGCCTACATCATCACCCGCATCATCCCGCCGGTCATCCGTCCGTCCTTTGCGGCGGCGGCCCTGTTTGCCTTCATCGGCGCCTGGAACGAATTCATCACCGCCACGGTCATGGTCAACGGCTATGCGCTGAAAAACATCCAGATGGCCATTTACGACTATATCGGCTTCTTCGGCCAGGAGTGGGGCCCCCTCTGCGGCGCAGCAACACTTGCGATCATCCCGATTCTCCTGGTGTTCACGTTCCTCGGCAAGCAGCTGGTCAGCGGTCTGACTGCAGGCGCGGTCAAGGGCTGATACCGGACCTTTGCAATCAGCGGCTGAGCTCCAGTCGCTTTTTGCCCATCTGCTCATCTTTTTTCGATGTGAGGTGCACAATGAAAGAATACGTTCACGAAATTCCGGATCACACGCAGCAAGCTCCCCAAAAACGGCATTTTGATGTCGTCGTGGTCGGCGGCGGCATGAGCGGCCTCTGCGCGGCCATGGCTTCCGCGCGGCAGGGTGCAAAGACCGCCCTTGTACAGGACCGCAGCGTTTTCGGCGGCAACGCCAGCTCCGAGATGCGGATGCACATCTCCGGCGCGTCCTGCCACTGGGGCAAGAGAGACGCGGCAGAGACCGGCATCCTGATGGAGCTTCAGCTGGAGAACAAATACCTCAACGACAGCTACAACTATTCCATCTGGGACGGCGTTCTGTGGAACGCCGCGCAGGAAACGAAGAACCTGACGCTCTGCATGAACACCACCATGTCCGCTGTACACTCCGACGGAAAGCACATCTCCTCCATCGACTGTTATCAGATGACGACGGAGCTCTGGATGGAGCTGACGGCCGACGTCTTTGTGGATGCGACCGGCAACGGCACGCTCGGCTATATGGCCGGTGCCGAATACAAGATCGGCCGGGAGGGCAGGGACGAATACCGGGAAGAAGACGCCCCCGACGTGCCGGACGGCAAAACCATGGGCAACACGATCTATTTCGTGGCGGAGGACCGCGGCCATCCGGTGAAATTTGTGAAGCCCTCCTGGGCCTATACCTTTGACGAATCCGACTTCAAGCACCGGTACCACGGCGACATCGTGGTCTACCACAGCGCCGACGACGTCGTGGTGCTGAAACCGGGCGAGGATTATGAAAGCCACTCCGACGAGCTGGTGGAAAAATACGACGTCAAGAGTGGCTATTGGTGGATCGAGCTGGGCGGCGACTGGGACGACATCATCAGGCAGTCCGAGGACATCCGCTGGGAGCTTTACCGCACGGTCTACGGCGTGTGGGACCACATCAAAAACGGCGGCGACCACGGCGCGGAGAATTATGAGCTCGTCTGGGTCGGCAATCTGGGCGGCATGCGCGAGAGCCGCCGCCTGATGGGCGACTACGTCCTGAAGGAGCAGGACATCCTCGCCAACCGGATCTTTGAAGATGCCGTGGCCTACGGCGGCTGGCCCATGGACGAGCATACCGCCGCGGGCTTCGGGGCCAAGGGCCAGATCCCGTCCGTGGTCCGCTCCTTCAAGGGCCTCTATTCCATCCCCTATGGCTGCTACTGCTCCAGGACCATCGACAACCTGATGATGGCCGGGCGCGACATTTCCGCCTCCAAGCTCGCCATGGGCTCCACCCGCGTGATGGGCACCTGTGCTGTCGGCGGCGAGGCCGTCGGTGTGGCCGCGGCGAACGCCTCCCGGAAAAAGCTGACGCCCGCGCAGTACGGCAAACAGTATATGCACGAGCTCCAGCAAAAGCTCCTGGCCTGCGACCTGTACGTCATGGGGCAGAAAAACGAGGATCCGAACGACCTGGCGCTCCGCGCCTCTGTTTCCGCCAGCAGCGAACAGCCCGGCTTCGCCGCAAAAAATATCATCTCCGGCGTCACACGCCGGGAGGGCGGGCAGAGCAATCTCTGGCGCTCCGGCGCCCTGCGCGAAAGCGGCGAAACGCTCACGCTGACCCTTGCGGAGCCGGCGCCTGTCCATGAAGTCCGGCTGGTTTTCGACCCGGACCTCAGCGAGGAACGCTGCATCTCCGTTTCCAAGGCCTTCCTCCAGAAAGAGCCGACGGGCGTCGCCCGGACGCTGGTGAAGGACTACCGCGTGGAGCTTCTCCGCGCAGGCGCGGTCGTTGCCGCCCAAACGGCCACGGACAACCACCAGCGGCGGAACACCGCCGCCTTCAGTGGCGAGCTCTGCGACAGTGTGCGCGTACACGTTCTCGCCACCAATGGCTGCGAAGATGCCCGGATCTATGAGGTCCGGATCTATTGATTCATTTACCGGTGAATTGTTTTCACGCAAAACGCGCAAAAGGAGATTTGAAACTATGCTGCAAGAAGTGATGACTGCCCCCGGCGTGATCGAATTTCAGGATGTCGCCATCCCGGAGATCAAAGAAGACCAGGTCCTTGTGAAAATGATGCGTCTCGGCATCTGCGGCTCGGACATCCACGTCTATCACGGCAAACACCCCTACACCAAATATCCCGTGACCCAGGGCCATGAGGTCTCCGGTCAGATCGTCAAAGTCGGCAGCGCCGTGACCAGCCTCTCGGCGGGACAGAAGGTCGTGCTGGAGCCGCAGGTCACCTGCGGAAAATGCTATCCCTGCACACACGGCAAATACAACCTCTGCAACGAGCTCAAGGTTATGGGCTTCCAGACCACCGGTGCCGCCAGCGAGTATTTTGCCGTCGACGCCTCCAAGGTGGACGTCATTCCGGATTCCATGTCCTATGACGAGGCAGCGCTCATCGAGCCGCTGTCCGTCACGGTCCATGCCGCGAAGCGGTTCGAGGGCCTTGTCGGCGGAAACGTCGCCATCATCGGCTGCGGCCCCATCGGCCTCCTGCTTGCGCAGTCCTGCAAGGCGCTGGGCGCGGCCAAGGTGCTTATCACCGACGTCTCCGACTACCGGCTGGAGCTTGCCCGGTCCCTCGGCGCAGATTATGCGATCAACACCGCCAGGGTCAGCTATGCCGATGCAATCGAGCAGGTATTCGGCCCCGATAAGGCCGACGTCATCTACGAGTGCGCCGGAAACAACGCCACGATGGATATGGCCATCCAAAACAGCCGCAAGGGCGCAAAGATCATCCTCGTGGCCGTCTTTGCCGACTGGGCCAAGGTGGACCTCGCCCGCCTCAACGATTCCGAGCTCACGCTCGACACCGCGATGATGTACCGCCACGAGGATTACGTGGACGCGCTGCGCATCGTGGCCGAGGGCAAGGTGCAGCTCAAGCCGCTCATCACCCGGCACTTTGCCTTCAAAGACTTCCTCGCCGCCTACCGGTACATCGACGCCAACCGCGAGCACACCATGAAGGTGGTCGTGGATATTCAGGACTGAAAAGCCTGGGAAAGGTCAAAAAGCTATGGCTATCCATGAAAAAACAGCGTCCTTCGACGTCGTTGTCATCGGCGGCGGCTTTTCCGGCGTCTGCGCCGCGATTGCCGCAGCGCGCGAGGGCGTAAAGGTCGCGATCATTCAAAACCGTTCCGTTTTCGGCGGCACCGGCAGCTCTGAAACGCGCATGCACATCGTCGGCGCCAACTGCCACTCCTCCAAGCCCAACCTGCGCGAAACCGGCATCATCGAGGAGATTCTCCTGGAAAACAAGCGCCGCAATCCCTACGCCGACTTCCCCATCTTTGACATGATCATCTGGGAGAAGGTCAAGATGGAGGAAAACATCACGGCCTTCCTCAACACCAACATTGAGGACATCGTCACGGAGGACGGCCGCATCCGCGCCGTCATCGGCCATCAGAACACCACCGAGACCCGCTGGACCGTCTGCGGAACCATCTTTGTCGACGCAACCGGCCACGGCACGGTCGGCGTGCTGGCCGGGGCGGAGAGCCGTGTCGGCTCTGAATCCAAATACGAATTCAACGAGCCCACGGCCCCCGAGCAGGCCAACAGCAACAAAATGGGCAACACCATCATGTTCGCCGCGACGGACCGCGGCGAACCGGTGACGTTTATCAAGCCGGTCTGGGCCAACACCTATACGGAAGAGGACCTAAAATACCGTCCCCACGTGGATCATGTCTGCGCCCAGGCGGACGGCGGCGGCCTTGTGACCGTTGACGCCGGCAAAAATCAGCTCCCCGAGTTCTCCAATGTCGACGCCGGCTATTGGTGGATCGAACTCGGCGGCGACTGCGACGACATCATCCAGGAGAGCGAGCAGATCCGCGACGACCTCCTGAAGGTGCTCTACGGCGTCTGGGACCACATCAAGAACCAGGCGGACCACGGCGCACAGAACCTCGATCTCGAGTGGGTCAGCATGGTGCCCGGCTACCGGGAGAGCCGCCGCCTCATCGGCGACTATATCCTCAACGAAAACGACGTCCGCGCCAACCGCGTCTTTGACGACGCCGTCGCCTACGGCGGCTGGCCGATGGATGTCCATGTGCCGGGCGGCGCAAAGGAACTGGCCAGTGTCGGCTCCCGCGTCTATAATTTCGAAGGGCACTATTCCATCCCCTATCGCTGCTACTACAGCCGCAATGTCAAAAATCTGATGCTGGCGGGCCGGGACATCAGCACCTCCAAAATGGCGTTCTCCTCCTGCCGCGTCATGGGCACCTGCGCCGTCGGCGGCCAGGCCTCCGGCACCGCCGCCGCGCTGGCGGTCCGCCATGGCTGCGATCCGCGCGAGATCGGCGAAAAGCACATCCGCGAGCTGCAGCAGCTCCTTCTGAAAAATGACTGCTACATACCCGGCCACCGCAACACCGACGAGTCCGATCTGGCGCGCAGCGCCTCGGTCTCTGCCACCAGTGAGACAGCCGGCGGCGAAGCCGTCCACGTCATCAACGGCTATTCCCGCGCCGTCGGCAAGGCTTCCAACTGCTGGATCTCCGCGCCGCTGACGCAGCCGCAGAGCCTCACGCTCACGCTCTCCGGGGCGGCCCCGGTGCAGGAGGTGCGCCTCACCTTTGACACCGATCTCAGCCATGAAATTCAGCCCTCGCTGATCAAAAATGTAAAAAAGCGCCAGGTCAAGGGCCTCCCGCACGAGCTCGTGCGGGACTACGACGTCGAGCTCCTGCTGGGCGGCGCCGTCGTGGCCGGCCGTGAGATGCGGGACAATGGACAGCGTCTGAACCGCCTCGCCTTTGACGGCACTGTCTGCGATGCCGTCCGCGTCACGGTCCGTGCGACGCACGGCTGCCCCGAGGCCCGTATCTTTGAGATTCGCGTCTACTGAGGAACTGCCATGAAATACGGAATTTATTACGCCTATTGGGAAAAGGAATGGGGCGGGAACTTCGTCCCCTACACCGAAAAATGCGCCCGTCTGGGCTTTGACATCTTGGAAGTCGCCTGCGGCGCCTTCGACCGGGAGGACGACCGCTTCTTCCGGGAGCTGGCTGCGGCTGCAAAGGCCAACGGCCTCCGCCTGACCGGCGGCTACGGCCCCCGCAAAGAGCATAACCTCGCCGGCACCGACCCCGCCCAGGTGGAGGCCGCTTTCCGCTTCTACGCCGACATGTTCCGGAAAATGGAGCTGGCCGGGATCGACCGCCTCGGCGGTGCGCTCTATTCCTACTGGCCGGCGCAGTGTACGCCGGAGACCGACAAGGCCGCCGATACGGATCGGAGCGTCGCGCGGATGCAGCGCCTTGCGGATCTTGCCGCCGATCACGGCATCACGCTCTGCATGGAAGCGCTCAACCGCTTTGAAGGCTACATGATCAACACCGCGGACGAGTGCCTCGCCTATGTCCGGGCGGTGAACCGTCCCAACGTCAAGGTCATGCTGGACACCTTCCACATGAACATTGAAGAGGATTCCCTGACGGACGCCATCCGCAAGAGCGGCCCGCTGCTGGGCCATTTCCACGTCGGCGAGGCAAACCGCCGCTGCCCGGGCCCGAACGGCCGCTTCGACTGGGCCGCCATCGGCCGGGCGCTGCGCAGCATCGGCTACGCGGGCGGTGTCGTCATGGAACCGTTCGTGCGCATGGGCGGCCAGGTCGGCCGGGACGTTTCCCTCTGGCGGGACCTCTCCGGCGGCGCAAGCAATGAACAATTGGATCAGGACGCCGCGACTTCTCTCACCTGGCTGCGCAGCGTCATGGAGGGAAAGGACACACCATGAAAGGAACCTATTTTCTGGGAAACGGCGAATTTGAAACGCGGGACATGCCGGAGCATCCCCTTGCCCCGCACGAGGTGCTCATCCGGGTAGCCGCCTGCGGCGTCTGCGGCACGGACGTCCATATCTACCACGGCGACAAGGGCTCCGCCGCGGTGACGCCGCCGGTCGTGCTGGGCCACGAGCTCTCCGGCACGGTCGCCGCCGTCGGCGCGCAGGTCACAGGGCTGCGCGTGGGCGACCATGTCACCGTTGATCCCAACTGCTACTGCGGTGCGTGCCACTACTGCCGCATCGGCAAAAAACAGCTCTGCACCAGCCTTTATGCCATCGGCGTGAACCGTGACGGCGGCTTTGCCGAATACTGCTACGCACCGGAGGCGCAGTGTTTCCTGCTCGCGCCCGATGTGCCGCTGGAGTTCGGCGCCCTGGGCGAGCCGCTGGCCTGCTGCATCCACGGCATCGACCGGGCCCAAATCCGCGTGGGCGACACGGTCCTCGTCATCGGCGGCGGTGCCATCGGCCTTCTGATGGTCCAGCTCGCAAAGCTGTCCGGCGCCTCCCAGATCCTGCTGAGCGAGCCGGTGGCCATGCGCCGCGACATCGGCCTGCAGCTCGGCGCAGACGCCGCGATCGATCCCATCCGTGAAGATCTGAGTGCGCGTATTCGGGACTGCACCGGCGTGGACGGCGTCGATGTCGTCATCGAGTGCGTCGGCAACACCGCTGCCACGGCGCAGGCCTTCGCCTCCGCCAAGCGCGGCGCCACCCTGCTGCTCTTCAGCGTCCCCAAGGCCGGCGCGACCCATCCGCTCACCCTTGAAGACGTCTATCAGAAGGAACTGAAGATCGTCGGCTCCATGATCAACCCCGACACGCACCAGCGTGCCGTCGACATGATCAACCAGGGCCGTATCCAGCTGGCCCCCATCATCACGCACCGCTTCCCGGTGGAGCAGCTCAAGGATGCCATTCTGATGCAGATGTCCAGCGAATCGCTCAAAGTCCTGGTCGGGAGCAGCTTCGGCTGATCAAAATTTCGGAAGGGCGGGGATGCCAATTCCCGCCCTTTTATGCTATACTGAAGAAAAACGACACGACGGAGAACACAACATGAAAACCTTCTCTCAGGTCGTCCGGAATTACTGGGTCGATCTCATCCTGCTGAATCTCGCCTTCCTTCTCGGCTGCATCCCGGTCGTGACCATCCCGGCCTCGCTGGCGGCGCTTTGCAGCGCGGTGCTCCGCATGCAGCGCGCACAGGACGTCCACATCTTCCGGGACTTTTTCCGTGACGTCAGAACCCGGTTCCTCCGCTCCATGCTGCCGGGCTGCATCGCGCCTGTCGGCCTTGCGCTCTTCTTCCTGGGCTGGAACGCCTGCATGGCCGCCGCTTCCGGCCGGGGCCGGCTCCCGCTGCTCGCCGCCCTGCTTTTGTGGCTCTACGTCGTTTTTGCCTTCAGCATGTACGCCGTTCCCCTTGCCGCACAGCTGGAGCTTCCGCTGCGCGCGGTATTCCGCAACGCGCTCATTCTTCTCCTGGCCCGCACCTGGCAGAATATCGCGGCGCTGCTGCTGGTGGGCGCATGCACCCTGCTGCTCCTGCTCACAAGTCCGTTTCTGCTGCCGCTGGTCCTGTTCACGCATTTTTCGCTCTGCGCGCTGATCTGCATGAGCTTTGCCGAGGGCGGCATCCGGCAATGCATTGCCGGATGAGCGTTTCCCGCCGCCGGATGTTGCAGATCCGGCGATCCTGTGTTACAATGGTCGCAAACAGGGAAGTGAGTGTGTGCCGTGGGAAAAATCGGAAAAAACAGCTTTGATATTCAGGAGAGCAACCGCGTCTCCGTCCTCCGCATTCTGTCCAAGGAGGACGTCCTGACGCGGGCGGACCTTTCCCGCATGACGGGCCTGAAGCAGGCTACGATCACCAATATCATCAACGATCTGCTTTCCTCCGGCGTCGTTTCCGAGACCGGCACACTGAAGGGCAATCTGGGCCGCCGTTCCATCGGCATCCGGCTCAACGCGGAGAACTTCAACGTGGTCGGCATCAAGATCGCCCGCCGCTCTTACAGCGTGGGCATCTTCAACATCAAAAACCAGCTTCTGGACAAGACCTATCAGAAGCTGGAACCGTCCACAGGCGCCTCCGCCGTGCTGCAGAGCCTTGTCGCCGACGCCAGGCGCCTGATCGACAAATACGGCAGCTGCTGCGCGATCGGCGTGGCCGTCCCCGGTCCCTACCTGCGCCGCGAGGGACGCATCGCCGTGATGACGGAGTTCGTCGGCTGGGAAAAGATCGACATCTACAAAAAGCTGAGCGACGCCTTCGAGCAGCCGGTCTTCGTGGAGCATGACGCCAACGCCGGAGCGCTCGGCGAATGGAACTGCAGCGCCAATATCGGAAGCGACGACGTTCTGGTCCATCTGCTGGCCAGTGAAGGCATCGGTTCCGGCGTCGTGATCGACGGGAAGATCATCAGCGGCTACCGCGGGATCTTCGGCGAGGTCGGCCACATGTCCATCAACGTCATGGGCGCGCGCTGCGTATGCGGAAACTGCGGCTGCCTTGAGATGTACTGCTCGGCGCTGGCCTTCGTCAAGGACGTGCTGGCGGAGCTGCCCAAGCATCCGGAGAGCACGCTGAATTCCGAAAAAAAGGTCACTGCGGATACCGTCTTCCACCATATGCGCCAGGGAGATTCCTTCGCGCTGTCCGCCGTGAAGCGGGTCGGCCGTTACCTAGGCTACGGCATCGCGAACATCGTGAACATCTACGATCCCAAAGAGATCGTCATCTCCGACATCATGTCCGGCGGCGGTGAAGTGATGATGTATGCCATCAAGGAGGCCGCCAAAGAACGGCTTCTGCCTGAAGTCTACAAAGACCTCATCATCCGCTATTCCAGTGTGGAGGACCTCATCCTCTACGGCGCCGCCACTGTGGCGATCGATAAGATTCTGGAAAAGATCGACGTTTTCTACCTGCAGAAGGAGGAATGACGCCGAAGCGCTCTGTAAAAAGGGGCGCAGCCCTTTGGGACAAGCTGAACTCCCGCTGTCCGGTCCGGACCGGCGGGAGTTCTCTTTTCGGGTATTCCTCCGATCTGGTGTTCCATGCTTCTCAGGGATTTGCGGAATTGATAGCGGAACAGCGTCACCGTGAAGATCACCGCAAGTCCGTCAGCAACCAGCTCGGCCAGATAGACGGCAGTGGTCTGATCGCCCATCAGGTGCGGCATCAGATCGATCAGCGGGATCAGCAGGAGAAACTTGCGCAGCACGGCCACAATGATGGAACTGAGCGCGTTCCCCGTGGAGATGAACGGCATCTGACAGGCCGTCTGCGCGCCAAAAATGAACCGTGCGCCGCAGCAGAGCCTCAGGTCATGGGCGGTAAAGTCGATCCGGGTGCTGTCGCTGGAGAAGATCTGGGCAAACAGTCGCGGGAACGCGATTACACCGGCCCAGAGCACAACCGAATCGATCATACTCGCCGTGAGCAGGAGCCGAAAACTCTTTTTTACGCGCCCGGCGTTCCCCGCGCCGAAGTTGTAGCTGGCGATAGGCTGTGCGCCCCCCAAGTCCGTGCGCAGCAGGGCAAACTGCATGACGCTCGGCAGAATCGTCCCCCGCCATAGCGCAGCAGCGAGGAGCTGAAGCACACCGTGATAATGCTCTCGCTCGACTGCATAACAAAGGAGGACATACCCAGTGCAATGCATGGCGGCAGCAGACTCAGTCCCTTCAGGAGATTGCTTCCGCTCAGACGCAGGACTGTTTTTCTTCCGCAGAGGAAGGCAATCACCCACGCACAGGAAAGGCCTTGGGAGAGCACCGTCGCAAGCACCGCGCCCTGCACGCCCAGTTTCAAGGCAAAGAGAAAGATCGGGTCGAGGACGATGTTGGCCACCGCCCCGATCAGGACGGTCGTCATGCCCATTTTGGCAAAACCCCGCCCTGTGATGAAGGCATTCGGGCCGAGGATGAGCTGCACGAAGACCGTCCCGATCGCACAAAGGCGCATGTCTTCCCCTTTCAGGTGATTTTCTTTTTTGCAGGTACTCGTTCCAATCCTTGCCGCTGCGGGGTTCCTCCACCGTCACGGCATGGCCCATTGCTGTGTAGGTTTCCTTGAGACGGCAGGCAACCTCCCGCCCCGGTGCATCTGTATCCAGACACCGGACAATGTTTTGGATCTGCAGATGATCTCGCAGCTAGACTCCCAGCGCACCATCGTAACGGCTGCAAAGTGCCACCGCGTCGGCCGTGTCCCGATGAAGCGTAAGATAACTCACACGGCCGATAGGGGCCTCGAACACGAACACCCGATCCGGCCTGGGATCGTGCGAAATGGAGAACCCGGTGTTCATATCGCTACCGGTCACATCTCCGCGAAAGCCTTTTCCATCCTGGTCATAGGCCCCACGCAGACCGGCGTATTTTACCTGTCCTGCGCTGCCTTTACCTACGAACACGCAGTTATGGTGAACGGCGTCCTCATACAGAAGGCCAGCGTTCCAAAACTGGCGGATCACCTGCGGGGCGATACCACGCTTGCGCAGGTAGGCAAACACCCTGCGGTCATCCTCGTTCCGGGGCGGTAGGCCAAAGGGCTTGGAGGACTCGTCCCGCTTGATGGGTGATATGGCATTGGTGGAGGAATCTCTTGCTCTGCCATGGAAGGCCAACAGGTACTCCACGGCTTCTGGAAAGGATTTGCCGTAAAACTGCTGCAGGAAGGTGATGGCGTCTCCGCCGATATTCCAGGAGTACCGGCCCATGTGCGCCGGTCCTTGATTCGCAGGCTATCCATCTCGGCTATGGTGTGGTATCTGCCGATCCGCAGTACCTGATAGCCCAGATGACTCAACAGCTCCGACAGATCTGTTCCTCTGGCAATTTGCATTTCAGCGTCTGTAAAGCGATTTCTGATTTTGCTTGACATGATGTCTACCTCCTTTCTCATGAAACGCAAAAAGCCGCCCAGGGGCATCCGAGGTGTTCGGATGCCCTGGGCGGCTTTTTCCCAGCCAGTATTTTCTTATGTGGCGCTTGCGGGGCTTACACGGCCTCGTCCATCTGGGTGGCGCGTCCGTGTCTGTTATGCCCTCAGAATGCGCCACACGGGCCGCGACAGGGGCCGTGTGGGGATCTCTGCTCTGCTGCTGGTGATCATAAAATGAAACCGGCACTCTATGCCTTGGCGGGAAAAGTCTATATCGGGATAGAAATTCTCCTTGCGGTGACAGATGTTAGGTTGCGGATGTCTATCCAAATTATGCGTCAGTCACCGAACGGAAAAAGAAAACCGCCGTTTCTCCGCTCTGTAAGAGAAGAGAGAAGCACGGCTGCAGATTTTTCTTCTTTTTTTTGAGGCCGGTGTGTCCGAATCACACCAGACCGTGAAAACGGCTGGGTGCATCTCAAAAATGACGCCTCTCGCGGGACAAAACCAGGGTTTTGAAAAACTCGTTTTTTTGCAACTTTTCAAGTGAAAAAGCAACGGAAAATATATAAAAACGTCGCACTTTCGTGCGACGTTTTCGGTGTTGCATCTTTCATCAACACATTTTGGTGCGGATGACGGGACTCGAACCCGTACGTCCATGGGACACTAGCACCTCAAGCTAGCCAGTCTACCAGTTCCAGCACATCCGCATACATCAGAAGAAAGCCTTGCCGGAAAAGCTACTTGACTATTATAGCGGTACCGCACTGGTTTGTCAACCGTATTTTTCCCGCAGCGGGCTCCCCTGTTCAAGCATCCGCGGCTTCCTGCGCGCTTTATCCGGCGCCTTCCGCGCGCAGAATATGAGGTGGAACTCCGGTCCCTCCGGGTGTATACTACGAATGCCGAAAAGTTTTGCTTGACCTTCCATCCGGTGGAGGGTATATCTTAGACCAGTGGGAGGTGAAACGATGAAAATCAACGAGGTGGAACAACTGGTCGGAGTGACCAAACGCAACATCCGCTTCTATGAAAAAGAGGGGCTTCTCTCCCCCGGCCGCAATAAGGAAAACGGCTATCGGGATTACGGGGAGGCCGACGTGACCGTGCTGCGTCAGATCAAGCTGCTGCGCAAGCTGGACGTGCCCTTGGAGGAGATCCGCCGGATGCAGCAGGGCGCTCTCACGCTGACCGACGGCCTGCGGCGGCATATGATCCAGCTGGAACGCCAGCAGCAAAACCTGGCCACGATGCAGCGCCTGTGTCAGGAGCTTGCGGATGCGGGCGCGCAGCTGCCCGGTCTGGAGGCAGACGACTGGCTGGGGCGCATGGAACGTATGGAACAGGAGGGAACCAGATTTGTGAATATCCGAAAAAAAGATACCATGGCCCGCTACCTGGGCCCAGTGATCGCGGCACTGGTCTTCGTGGGCCTGATGGGGCTGACCATCGCCTTTCTCGTATGGGCCTGCACCGTGGACCCTGTAGACCGGCCGCCCCTGGGCCTGCTGATCTTTCTGATTGCCGCGCCGATGGTGGTCATTGTCGGCGTGGTGCTGGCCCTGATCCAGCGCATCAAACAAATACAAGGAGGAGAAGAGGATGCTGCTTCTCAATATTGATTCCATCCCCGGGAAAAAAATCGAGGCCCTGACCATCGTCAAGGGCAGTGTGGTCCAGTCCAAGAACTTCGGCAAGGATTTTATGGCCGGCATGAAGACCCTGGTAGGCGGCGAGATCGAGAGTTACACCCAGATGCTGGTGGAGGCCCGGCAGATCGCCACCAAGCGCATGGTGGATGAGGCCCAGGCGCTGGGTGCAGACGCCGTCATCAACGTGCGCTACGCCTCCGCCTCGGTGATGCAGGGGGCGGCGGAGGTGACCGCCTACGGTACCGCAGTGAAGATCGTGGGCGAGGCATAGATCCATATGCTGAAGATCGAACATTTTTCCAAGACCTATCCCGGCGGAAAGCGGGCGGTGGATGACCTGAGCCTGAACGTTGCACCCGGTGAAATCTTTGGCTTTATCGGCCACAACGGAGCGGGCAAGACCACCACTCTGCGTGCGGTCGCCGGGGTGATGGACTTTACCGAGGGGACCATCGTCATCGACGGCCACGATATCCGCCGCCAGAGCATCGCCGCCAAGGCGGTGACCGCTTTCCTGCCGGACAATCCGGACCTGTACGACTTTCTCACCGGGATCCAATACCTGAACTTTATCGCCGACCTGTATGAGCTCCCCGGCGGAGTGCGTCAGGAGCGCATCGCCAAGTACGCCGACGCCTTCCAGCTCACCGGCAGCCTGGGCAGCGCGGTGGGCGGGTATTCCCACGGCATGAAGCAGAAGCTCGCTCTCATCTCCGCCCTGATGCGGAAGCCCCGTCTGCTGATCCTGGACGAACCCTTCGTGGGCCTGGACCCCGCCGCCTCCCACCTGCTCAAGGGCTATCTGGCGGAGCTGTGCGCGGCAGGCGGCGCCGTGTTCTTTTCCACCCACGTGCTGGAGGTGGCTGAAAAGCTCTGCCACCGGATCGCCATCATCAAGGACGGCCGCCTGGTGCGCCAGGGGGCCACTGCGGAGTTGGTGGGCGACTCCACACTGGAGGAGGTCTTTTTGGAACTGGAGGGAGCGAGCCAGCCATGAGGAAATTCCGCTCGCTTCTCTCCCTCAACTTTCGGGCCATGCTCACCACCTTCCGGTTCGGCGGGCGAAAATCCGGCCGTCATGCGACGGGCGCCGGCGCCCTGCTTCTGCTGGCCGGCCTGTCCCTCTATCTCTCCGGCGTATACAGCTTTCTCTTTGCCGCTCAGCTGGCCCAGGTGGGGCAGCTCTCGCTGCTGCTGCCCATCATGTCCCTGCTGGCGGTGGTCATGGGGGTGCTCTTCTCCCTCTTCGCCGCACAAGGCGTGGTCTTCGGGACCCGGGACAACGACTTGATGCTGGCTCTGCCCGTATCCGCCTTTACGCTGATGCTCTCCCGTACGCTGGCGCTCTATCTGGAGAATCTGGTCTCGGTATTTTTTATGCTGCTGCCCGCCGGGGCGGCCTATCTGTGGCACGGAGGCGGGGGCGGCGTGGTCTTCTTCCTGCTGCTGATCCTCTCGGCCCTGTTTCTGGCCTTGCTGCCTACCCTCATTTCCCTGACGGCCGGATACGTGCTGGCCGTGCTCTCCGGTAAAACGGCCCGGCGGGCGCTCTGGTCCAATCTGTTTTATCTGCTCTTTTTCCTCCTGCTCTTCTGGGGACTGTTCCGCTTCAACCGCATCCTGACCCAGATGGGGCAGGCGGCCGGGAGCATCCGCACCGCCCTGTCGGGCTGGGCGCTGCCCCTGCTGCTGATGGAGCGGGGCCTCTGCAGCGGGGACGCGTTGGCTTTGCTGGGCTTCTTTGCCCTGTGCCTGCTTCCCTTTCTGCTGGTGGTACGTCTGTTTGCCATGCGGTACAAGCAGATCGTCACCCGGCTCTCGGCCCGCTCGGTACGCTCGGACTACCGGCTGGAGCGTCTGTCCTCCGCCGGACCGCGGCGCGCCTTGCTGAAGCGGGAGGCGCTGCGCTTTTTCGGCACCCCCGTCTACCTGTTCAACGCCGGCTTCGGCCTGCTCCTGCTGCCGGTGGCAGGCGTGGCGGCGCTGTTCCAGCGCGCCCGGCTGGATGCGCTGCTGGCGCAGGTGGAGGCCGGGGGTCTGACGCTCCCCCTGACCGGCCTGCTGGCGGCGGGGATATGGTTCGTGCTCTCCACTGCGGCGGTGACCGCCTCCTCCATCAGCCTGGAGGGAAACCGGCTGTGGATCCTGAAAGAGGCTCCTGTGGGCACCGCCACGCTGTTTCGGATTAAGGCCGGTTTCCAGCTGCTGCTCACCCTCCCCTGCCTGCTGACGGGTACCGCGCTGCTCTCCCTGGCGCTGGGCCTGTCCTGGCTGGACGGACTGCTGGTGGCGCTCTCCGGGATCGCCTTCGCGCTCTTTACCGCCCCATTCGGACTTTATGTCAACCTCTGCTTCCCCAAGCTGGATGCACTCAGCGACGCGGCGGTGGTCAAGCAGTCCGCCGCCTCGCTCATCGGCGTTCTGGTCCCCATGGCCGTCTCTCTGGCGGGGCTTTTGCTGCAGATCGCTCTGGGCGGCCTGGTGGGCGAGTCCCTGCTCCTGCTGGTATGCACCGCTGCGCTGCTGGTGTGCGCCGCTCTGATGGAGCGTCATCTGCTCCGAGCGGGGGCCGCGCGCTTTCAGGCGCTGTGATCGTCGAAACAGCGGCAAAGCCGCTTTTCCGAGAGGGCTGACGCGGGCTTTGGGGGCCAGCGGACGCCCGGCCTTGCCCCTGCTCCGGCATCCAAAAATGACAAATGGAAACAAATCGGGAACGGGCCTTGCGTCCGCTCCCGATTTGTCGTACAATCAGGTGACATAATATTTTGTCCTTTGAGGAGGCCCCTCTATGAACCGAACACACCGCGCCAGCCTGCTGGCCGTTCCGCTGGCCCTGTCTCTGCTCCTCCCTCCCGCCGCCCAGGCCCTGGACCTGGACCAGGCCCGGATGCTGTTGGGCACCTATTACATCGACCCCATTCCGGAAGAAATTTTATATCTGCCCACACTGGAGGAGATCCTGGGCGCGCTGGGCGACCCCTATACCTACTACTTCACGCCGGAGGAATACCGGCAGTTTACCGGCTCCATGAGCGATCAAGCCCTTGTGGGCATCGGCGTGGCCTACCGTCTCACTGCGGAGGGCCTTTCCCTCCAGCGGGTATATGCGGATACCCCGGCGGAGGAGGCCGGACTGATGGCCGGGGATGTGATCGTAGCCGTGGAAGGCCGGCGCCCCGGCGCGGGAGAGAGCCCCGAACTGCTCTCCTCCTGGCTGCAGGGGGAGACGGGCACCCAGGTCGCTCTGACCTACCTCCGCGGCGGAACGGAGTATACGCTCACCGTACAGCGGCGGGCCATCGTACTGCCCGCCACCGTCAGCGAGCTTTGGGACGGCCACATCGGCTACATCGACTGCGATACCTTCGGAGGCGAAACGCTGGCGCACTTTACCCAGGCCATCGACGCCTATGGAGCGCAGGCCGACGTGTGGGTGGTGGACCTGCGCGGCAACGGCGGCGGCGAAGTCAACGCCGCCATCCAGTCCACCGCCTGCTTTACCGGCGCGGGTGTGCTGGCCTGGCTGCGGGACAGCGGCGGCCGTTACCAGGGCTACGGTGCGGAGGAGGCGGCCCGCACCGATTCCCCCGTCATCCTTCTGACCGACAGCGAGACTGCCAGCGCCTCCGAGCTGTTCGCCGCGGGGGTGCGGGATACCGGGGCGGGCCTGATCATCGGGGAACGCACCTTCGGCAAGGGCGTGGGGCAGAACGTATTCGACCAAACCTCCTATCCCCTGCTCTTTGCCGAGGGGGACGCCATCAAGATCACCGCTTTCCGCTTCTTCTCCCCCGGCGGCAGCACTACCGACATGATCGGGGTGATCCCGCATCTGCTGGTCGCGCCGGGCCATGCCGCCGCAGTTGCCCGGCTCCTGTCCTCCCCCGCGCCGGAGGGGGACAACCGCGGTATGCTGCGCATCGACTTCGGCCGCAGCTGGTATGTGGACCTGGAGCAGGCCCTCTCTGAGGACTACCGCGCCGCCTTTCGCGCTCTGCTGGAGGCCCTGCCCTCCGCCGTGCGGGTCTTTCAGGGCAGCGGAGCCGATTGGAACACCATCTCTCCCGCGGACCTGGCCGCCCGGTGCGGCCTGGAGGCGTATCAGCGCCGCGGCTTTTCGGATACGGCCCAATCCCGCTTTGCCGCCCAGATCGACGCCTTGGCTGCCTACGGCGTGGTGCAGGGCTCCGGCGACGGGTTCTTCCGCCCCTTCGACACCCTGACCCGGGCCCAGCTCTGTGCCCTGCTGGCTCAGGCGCTCCACTGCGACGTGCCTTCCGGCGAAAGCCACTTCTCCGACGTAGCGATGGACGCGTGGTATGGCCCTGCCGTCAACGCCCTGGCGGAAATGAGCCTGGTCAACGGTGTGGGCGGCGGCTTGTTCCGCCCCGACGACCTTGTGACCCACGAACAGTTCATCGCCATCATGGGCCGCCTGGGCCGGCGGCTGAACATGTATCTGGACAGCTCCGCCCGTCAGGTCCCGGACACCCTGGCGCTCTATGAAGCCCTGGCCCCTTACGCCGACTGGTCCCGGGAGGGCGCGTGGCTGCTGGCCATGAGTCAGACCGATGCGAGCGGCAAAACGGGCACCCTGCTGTGGGACAGCCTCTATGCCATCGCCCCCGGCGAGGCTACTACCCGGGATGAGGCCGCCTACCTCACCTGTTCCCTGCTCTCCTACATCGGCGTTCTCCCGGTCTAGGCCTCCTGCCTTTTTCCGCAGCCCGGCGATTTTTCGCCGGGCTGCGGCTCGTCTTCAGACTGATTTCAGGTTTCCGTGCTATACTTCGCTTACTACAAAAGGTTGGGATGTGATTTTTTATGGGTAAAAAGCTGTTTTCGCTTCTTTTGACCGCAGCCCTGCTGCTCAGTTCCGGCGTGACCGCCTGCGCGGCCTCCGCCAGCAGCGGCGAGGTGCTCATCACGCTCTCCGACAGCGGCGTCAAGGTGGATGGAACGCCTGCCTCCGCCGATCCCGCCGACGCAGTCTATACCGGGGCGGATATCATCTATTATGCGGACGGCACCGACAGTACCTACGGCGAGGGCTCCGCAGAGGAGATGCACTCCGCTGAGGAGGCCGGCGCCCACACCCGGGTCACCATCACCCGGCCGGGCACCTACCGCATCACCGGAACGCTGTCCAGGGGACAGATCTTCGTGGACCTGGGCGACGGGGCCAAAACCGATCCCGGCGCGGTGGTCACCCTGATTTTGGACAACGTCGATCTCACCTGCACCGTGGCTCCGGCCGTTTTCTTCTACCAGGTCTATGAGTGCGATACGGACTGGGTGGCCTACGATGCGGGCGGCGCAGAGGATTACGCCGCCTCCGGCGTGGCGGACACCTCCGCGGCCGGTGCCAACGTGATCCTCGCTGCGGGCAGCGAGAACAACATCACCGGCTCTCACGTGGCCCGTATCTACAAGGAGGGCACGACCAAGAAGCTGCACAAGTACGACGGGGCCTTTTATTCCCGCATGAGCATGAACCTCAGCGGCGACAACGGCGACGATACCGGCGTGCTCAACATCGTGGCCGACAACGAGGGTCTGGACTCCGAACTGCACCTGACCATCAACGGCGGCACCATCTGCATCGAAAGTCAGGACGACGGCATCAACACCAACGAGGACGGCGTATCCGTGACCACCATCAACGGCGGCAGCCTGACCGTCAACGCCGGGCTGGGGTCTGAAGGCGACGGCATTGACTCCAACGGATATCTCACCATCAACGGCGGCGCCATCTGGACCATGGCCAACGAGACCTCTCCGGACGGCGGCATCGACGCCGATGGCGCCATTACCATCAACGGCGGCACGCTGTACGCGTTCGGCACCCGCAACGACGCGGCGGACAGCGACTCGGCGCAGCCCTATCTGGAGCTCTCCTTTGCCTCCACGCTCCCGGCGGGCAGCCAGGTCACGCTCACCGACGCCGAGGGCAGCACGCTCTGGAGCGCCGTCACCCGGAAAACGTGCCAGTCCATTACCCTGACTGCGCCCACGCTGGCGCTGAATACCGTCTATTCCGTCTCTGTGGACGGCGTGCTCCAATGCTACAGCGGCAACCAATCGGGCATGATGGGCGGCTTCGGGGCAGGCCAGCGGCCCGGAGCGGGGCCCCTTCCCGACGGCTTTGAACCACCGGAGAACTTCCAGCCCGGCGCGGAGGGCCAGCCCCCCGCGCTGCCCGAGGACTTCGACCCGTCTCAGATGGGGCAGCGCCCGGAAAACGGCGGGGCCGGGACCCCGCCTGAGGGCGGCCAGGACATGGAGCGCCCTCAGGGCCAGGGCTTTGGCGGCGGTATGGGCGCACAGCAGGGCCAGGCCGGCGGCTCCGGCTCCACCGAGTTTATTCTGACCGAGGCCGTCAAGAGTTTCTCCGGGGTCTGTGATTCCGACGCCTCCGGCAAGACCCGGGTCAGCTTCACCGTCAACGGCGGCGCGGGCATGTCCAGCATCGCCTCCGGCCAGAGCGTGGCCCTCGCCGACATCCAGGCCAGTGTGGAAGATCTGGACGACAGCCAGATCCAGCTCACCATCACCGACGTTCCCAGCGAAAATTACGCGGAATCCTGCCTGCTCTCCGACGGTGCGCAGGCCATTGCCGCTATCCTGCCCACCGAGGACGGCGTCTATCAGCTCACCGTGGCCGTACGCAGCGGCACGCAGCAGTATGTGGGCGCCAGTCAGTGGCAGTTCACTGTGGGCGCGCCGCCCTTCCGGGATGTGCCGCAGAGCAGCGATGCGTATGAGGCGGTCAAATTCGTCTATGACAGCGGCCTGATGGAGGGCACCGGCGGGAACCGCTTCTCCCCCGACGCCGCCGTGACCCGCGCCCAGGCCATTACGGTGCTGGCACGCATGGCCGGCGCCGTGCAGGCGGAGAGCGACGCCTGTTCCGACGTCTCCTCCGGCTCCTGGTACAGCGGTTATGTGGGCTGGGCCGTCACGAACGGCATCGTGGAAGGGGATGGCCAGGGCCGCTTCCTCCCGGACGAAGCCGTTACCGGGACTCAGATGGAGCAGATGCTCACCCGCTGCGCCGCTTTGGCCAATCTCTCCTATGACGCCTCCAACGCTTCTGCCCAGCCCCTCACCCGGGCCCAGCTGGCCCAGATGCTGCTGGCCTTCTCCCAAGCCGAATGACAGAACTGCAGCAAACCGGCCGCGGATCATAAAGATCCGCGGCCGGTTCTCTCTGTTCCGGTCCCGCCTTCCTGATGCCGGGACGGCGCATCCCTCTTCGGGCGTGCCGGCCCGCGTCAGCCAAAGGTATATTTGCGGTAGAGCGTTAAGATCTCCTGCTGTACTCTGGCCGGGATCGGCCGGACTTCGAAGTCCGGCCGGGCAATGTAATAGCCCTGGATGTAATCCACACCGCAGGCAATGACCGTCTCCAGCTCCGCCGCGGTCTCCACGCCCTCCGCCAGCACCTGGATATTCCGCGTGCCGGCATAGCCGATCAGGCTGTTGAGCAGATCCCGCCGGTCCGGGTCTGCGTCGATGCCCCGAATAATGGACACGTCTACCTTGACCAGGTCGGGGGCATACTCCATCAGCACCGCCTCGCTGTTGAAGCCGGTACCGTAGTCGTCCAGCGCCAGCTGGGCGTTCCACAGCTGCGCCCGGTGCTTTTTCCGGCTGGTGATGTTCCCCACGGACGCCTCCCCCTCCGTGATCTCGATGACCACCCGGGAGAGCAGGCGGCCGTAGCGCTGCTCCAGGGCCGCCAGATCCTCGTCGGTAAGGCATTGGCTGGCCACGGAGTTGATGAATACTCTTTGCCCGGGCGCGATCATCCCGGTCCGATCCAGCCGGTCGAAAGCGGCCAGCGTCTCAGCCCAGGTCAACTCCTCGATCTGCAGCAGCTTGGACTCCGCCTTCGCCAGCAAAAACAGGGAACGAAGGTCCTTCAGCTGCTCCAGCTGGGGGCGCATAAGCATCTCATAGCCATACACACCCCCGTCCGCTACGGAAACGATGGGCTGCAGAGCATAGCGCACCAGTCTGCCGTCGATCATGCGGTTCAGCGCGTCCTGGCCCTGGATCAGGATGGAATTGCGCTCGTAATCCTCCCGGTCAAATTCCTGAATCCGGCCTTTGACCGTGTGCTTGATGGAGTACATGGCAAAATCCGCCATACGCAGCAGTTCCTCATAATTCCCGGCGTCCCGCGGGTACCAGGCAAGCCCGCCGGACGCCCGTACCCGCATCCGATCCCCCGTGGACAACACCAGGCTGGCCTCGCCCACCTCGTCCCAGAATCGTTTCAGGCAGGCACGAACCGCCTCCTGATTCTCGTAGCCGTACAGGAACACGTTGAACTCGTCTCCCGAACGGCGGCCCACCACGCTGCGGCAGCAATAGAAGGACTCCAGACACTTGGCGAATGCCTGGATGTAGCGATCCCCATAGTCGTGTCCATAGGTATCATTGACGTATTTCAGATTATCCAGATCCAGCATCAGCAGCGCGGCCACCTGCAGCCGGCCCCGCCGCGCAGGAGAAAAAAGCTTGCGCAGCTGCTGGTCGAACGCCCGGCGGTTATAGAGGTCGGTCAGGATGTCGAAATCCCGCTCGTACTCGATCCTCCGCTTCTCCTCCACGTCCCGGGTCACATCCTCAAAGGCGCCAAGGATCGTGTCTCCCTCCTCCCGCCAGGTCAGCTGCACCCAGCGGTTCCCGCTGCCTTCGCCGGGCAGGCGGTAGATGGCCGGCTCCCCGCTGTATTGATAGGCCCGCAGGTGCTCCATCCGGCCCCGAAATTCCGCCGAGGTCAGATAGGTGTCCTCCTCCGGCACCGGCCAGCCCATCAGCTCGCACAGGCTGCGGCTGCAGAAAACGCTCTGGCCGTCCTTCTGATACTTGAAAACGCCGATGGGGATGTGGATCATGGCAAGGATCTTGGAGGTGCGGGAGGCCGACTCTGTGGCCGAATTGGACAGGTTTTCGATTGCGCCGGTAAGGGCGTCGATTTCCGACATTCCCAGCCGCGGCAGCCGGATGGGCTTATCCGGGTCGCTCTTCTCCAGCGCCGAGACCAGGTTGGTCAGCGGCTTGGTCAGATAGCGGGCCGCCAGCAGCATCAGGCATACCCCCAGGGCCAGGCACACCAGGGCGCTGACCAGGATCAACCGCTGGATGCGCTGCGTGCTGGCCAGCAAATGCGCTCCGTTCTGCAGGCCGACCAGCGCCCACTGTTCCTTTTCGAAGGGCGTATTGACGTTGTAAAGCTTCAGCGGCTGGACCACGCCGTACAGGGTGCGCGTCCCCTGCCGAAAGCACACCACCCCCTCCTGGTCGGTCTGCTGCGGGGCGATGGACGGCGCCTGACCGAACCATGCGATGAAATTGGCGCCGCTGGTGCATACCGTGGTATAGGTCGTTCCGCCATCCCGGCTGATCCCCAGGAAGTACGCCCCCGCCGTGCCGTCTCCCAGCTCCTGATACCGCAGCTGTCCGGCCACGTAGTCGCAGCTCACGTCGACGCCCAGCACGCCCAGAAGGGTCCCGTCTTCCCAGATCAGCGGGACGGAATAAGCGATCACGTCCCGGTCCAGTTCGCTCAGCCGGAACCGGCCGCTCCAGTGGTAAAAGTATTCCCTGCTGCGGTTCTCCGGCTCCACTGCGGCAGCCGCCTGCAGCGGTGCAAAAAAATATTGGTTTTCCGGCGCAGGCGCATCATCCAGGTCAAAAAAAGCGCTCCAATAGCTGTCCAGCGCCACGCCGTTCTCCCGTGCCACCGAAGGCAGTCCCCGTTCCAGAAGCAGATCCGCGTTGCCCGCGGCATAGCTGGCCGGGTCGTAATCCCGCACATAAAACCCGGGGCGTCCGCCCTCCTCCTCCGTGTTGTCCAATACCAGGAAAGCCCCCGTGACGCCGTTGCGGCGGAGCATAGCGATGACATGCTCCGCCGTATCGGCTACCAGCTGCCGGCAAAGGACGCTGTCCTTCAGCAGCGCTTCCGCCGTCAATCCATACTCGTCCAGAAGTTCCCCCACGGCGGCATAGACGTCGTTCTCCCCCTCCCGGGTGTTGGACCAGCGCTCCACCATATCGTTGCCCAGATCCAGGGCGCGGTTGGCGGTCTGCTCCCGAAAGATGGAAAAGGCGTTTTTTCTCGCCTCTCCCTGCACCCCGCCTTTGAAAAACACCAGCAGGTAGACTGCCGTCTGCAGCAGGAGCAGCACCATCAGCATCAGCAGCAGCCGTCTTCGGATGGAGCCGCTGCGGACGGCCGCCCGCCCCTGCCTTTTTCTTTTCCGCAAACGGCTCCACCTCCTTGTTCCTCTCCGCCGCTGCTCAGGAAAGCGCCGCCTGAGCCAGCGCCCGGTTGAATTCCGCCAGCCAGCCTTCAAAGCAGGCGTCCTCCAGGAACGGAGCCAGCGCCGTGTCCCGGTCCACGCCCTGTGCCATGGCCTCTTCCACGGCCGCCCGATCCGTCTTTGCCCGGCCGGACATGGAATTTTCCACCACCTGACGGGCCTCGTATCCCTGCGCGAAGGCCCGGCTGGTATAGAATTCGTAGTTTTCGGACATCTCTACGCCGATCTCCAGCGTACCCCGGAGCACAGGCGTCATCTCCACTTCCGCATCCTGTGCCGCCTGGAGCAGCGTTTCCACATCGTTGGCCGCGCGGGTCACCGGCAGATAGCCGGAGGCAAGCGCGAATGCGATGTTCTGCTCCGGCGCAGTCAGCCACTTGAGAAAGGTCACGGCCGCCCGCTCCCGCTCCTCGGTCGACTTGACCACCACCATGCCCGCGCCCTGCTGCACGGCCATGGGCTGGGTCCCCGCAAAATTGGGCAGAGGGTATACCGCCCCCTCAATGGCGTAGGTGCTTCCGTCGGCCCGAGTGACTTCGCCGGGGAAATAGGTCGCTCCGCTGGTAGAGCCCACATAAGCGGCAATATCCCCGGTACGCAAATCATCGCTGCGGAACTTGCCATAGGAGGCGTAGTAGCCTTTTACATAGGGAACATAGTAATTGTCCCACAGACGGCGCATCACGTCGTGATCCACCTGAAGGGTGATCCGGCCATCCTCCACGGAGAACAGCTCCACTCCCAGCTGCATACTGCCGATCAAGATGTAGTTGGCAAAGGCGTCCCGGCCGAAAAAGGCCTTCCCGTCGCCGGACAGATCCGGGGTCCGGGCATCCGTCCAATCATAATAACGTTCCGCCAGCGAGGCAATGCCCTCCCAGGTGGCCAGGTCGGCTTCCGAAGCGCCGGTGGCCGCTGAAAAAGCGTCCCACTCCGTCTTGTTCACGCTGAGCAGCTCGGTGGACTTGGCCACCGGGAAAATTTTAAAGCCGCCCGTGTCAAAACGTCCCTCATCCAGATAGGCGGCGATGTAGGCCTGCTGCTCCTCCGTGGTAAGATATTCCCCCAAATCGGCCAGCATGCCCAACCGGTCGATCTCATAGGCGGTGTCGGCATAGGCGGCAAAAAGGTCGGGCAGCGGCTCCGCCCCCACCTTGTCATAAATGGCGTCCTTCACCTGTTGGGTCAAATCACCGATGGTACCATAGCTGTGCGGTTCCACTACGATCCCCTGCTGCGCGCCCACCGTCTCGTTGAATTCGTTCACCAGGCGGCTGAAGACCACCTGCTGCGCGCCGTTATAATAATGCCACACGGTGATGGCTACCGGATCTGCGGCGCCCGTCTGCCGGGCACAGCCGCCCAGCAGTACCGCGCTGCCCAGCACTGCCGCCAGAATCAGGGCTCTTGCCTTTGCCTTACGCTTCATGTCACGTTTCCCTCTTTTCGGGCGATTGGCGATTCGTTTCAGTCTATCATTCTTTTCTCGCTTTTGCAAGCCTGACGTCCCCCTGTGCGCCGACAAAAGCGGGAGCGGGCGGAGCGCGCCGCGGCCAGCGCCGGAACCGCTCGATTTGTTTCGCTCCAACACGCTCTTTCCCCCGCGCTGCGCTCCCCGCGCCGAAGCGGAGCAGCCGGCCGCATATGGCGGCCGTCCCCTGGCCATGCACCTGCGCGTCTGTCCCTGAATGGACAGACGCCCCGGCCGCAGCCAGGGCGTCTGTGTCCTATGTCTCCAGTGTTCCAACGCAGAAAAACGTGAAGTTTCCGGTCGCCAGAAGCCGTTCCGTCTCATCTTTAATGTCGATCTCCACCAGACAGGTGGTGCCGCCGCGGTACCGGACCCGGGCCTGGGCCGTGACGGTACCCTCGTTTGCCGCACGGATAAAGTGGATGGAGCCCTCCAGGGTCACATACCGCCGCCCGTCGCTTCTGGCCGCCGCACCGCCGGCGCAGTCCGCCATCGTAAAATAGGCGCCCCCATGGAGCATCCCAAAGGGATTCAGGCTGTCAGGACACAATTCCAATGAGACAGCGGCCTGATCCCGCTCCTGACGCACAACCCGGATATGGTTATGGTGCATAAAAGCATTGGCCTGGTTGATCTTGTCCAGCATCTCCTGCGTCATAGCGTTTGCCCCTTATGCCAAAATAATGTTTCCGCCCTCGATTCGGAGAACCGTAGCCAGCGCTTCCACTCTCAGTCCCATGCGGCGCAGCACCTTTCCTCCTTCGCGCATGGACTTCTCGATGGCCACGCCCACTCCCGCCGCCTCGCCCCCGGCTTTCGCTACCAGCTCCAGCAGGCTTAGAATGGCTTGGCCGTTAGACAGGATATCGTCTACCAGCAGCACCACATCATCTTTATCCAAATATTTTTTTGATACCCGCAAGGTGTAAGACTTCTCCAGTGAAAACGAATGCGTCTCCGCGGAATAGACCTCCGGGTCGATATAGCCGGTCTGAAATTTTTTAGCATAGACCGCCGGTACATCCAGCGCCCGCGCCACAAAACAGGCCAAAGCGATTCCGGAACTCTCCGCCGTGAGGACCTTAGTGATTCGCTCCCCCTTAAAGCGGTGCGCCAGTTCGTTCCCCATCTTCTCCATTAATTCCATGTCCATGCAGTGATTCAGGAACATGTCCACATGAATAATGTCACTTTCGCCCACCACCGCGTCACTGAGAATGCGCCGTTTTAATTCTTCCATTGCCATTCCTTTCTGTTCCAGCCAAATCGCTGCGCCGTTCCTGCGGATGTAGTTGCTTTCCCGGTCGATTTAAGATTATATCTTATTTTACCCCGCCTTGCAATATTGACAAGCCCCCAAAAATACGGTATTCTATTCAAAGCCCGAAGCGGCCCCAAAGCCTTCGTCCAAACGCCCTCCCGCCGCCGCGCATTTCTTCTGCAGCTTTTATCGGGTGCCGGGACCGGCTTGCAGACTATGCGGGATCGCCTCTGACTTGGACCGGCAAGCCTTGCTGCACGAGGGCTTCGGGCGTTATAACGAGCAAAGCTCCGGTAAAGCGCCAACCATCCCGCTCACGGTTTCTTCCATGGCATGTTCATAATTTGATATGGAGCGGTATCGAAGTGGTCATAACGGGACTGACTCGAAATCAGTTGACGGGCAACCGTCCGTGGGTTCGAATCCCACCCGCTCCGCCACAAGCCCCTGAAAACACTACGTTTTCGGGGGCTTTCTCTATCTTGACGCGGCGCCCTGCTCTGGGGCGTCGGGCCTTCTCGTTCAGAAAAGCCGTTATTCGCTATATGTGAGAAAAGTGTGTGCCGCCGCGCCCGGCGCCTGCTGGTACAATCGGCAGGGGGGAAGCGTTACTTTTCTCCCTGCGAACGCCCCGATATCTTTCGTTGACAATCCGTAATCTCTCTCATATAATAGATAGTAATCTCTTTGCACTGCATTACATTCCGGCTCTGCCAGAATGCGAGATCACCAGTACAAACTGAGCAGGCGATGCCCGTAAGGGCGTGGGGCCGGGCCGCTTTGCCGGCGGCAGCAGATTGCAGCTTATGCACATCTGTGGGACAGTTGTATGTTCCATGGGTGTGCTGTTTTTATACCCATCTATGGAACAGCCGACCTCAAATGGAGTGCCATAGGAGAAATCATGACACCGTAATGCCAGACGGCAACGGGAAACGGAGGATTCTTTTATGACAGCCACCCAACCGAATCAGGCAGGGCTAACCTCTGCCGAAGCAAAGCGATTGCAGGACAAATACGGCAAAAACGAACTGTCGCCGCAGAAGAAGGAACGCTTTCTCAAAAAAGTATTCCACATTATCTGTGAGCCTATGTTTTTGCTGCTCATTGCCGCTGCAATTATTTATTTCATTCTCGGAGAGCCGAGAGACGGTGCGATTATGCTTATTTTTGTGGCAGGCATCATCAGCATTGATGTGATTCAGGAGTGGAAAACCGACAAGACACTCCATGCGCTGAAGGATTTGTCCGCACCGCACATCACCGTCATGCGGGACGGCAAAGAACAGCAGATCGCAAGTGCCGATCTGGTGCCGGGCGATCTGATGATGATCTGCGAGGGCGTCAAGATTCCGGCGGACGGCGTAGTGCTGCGCTGTGCCGATCTGTGTGTGGATGAATCCTCCCTTACCGGCGAAGCAGAGGGGGTCTGGAAAATCCCTACGGAAAGCACCGAAGCCGCAAAGGATTACTGGCGCCGTGATTGCTGCTATGCCGGCACCCTCGTCACACAGGGCACCGCCACGGTTCAGGTGGATCAAATCGGTGCGCAGACCGAATACGGAAAAATCGGGCTTGGCGTCGCCGCCGCGCCGCAGGAGGATACGCCGCTGCAAAAACAAACCGGCAAGCTGGTGAAAACCTGCGCCATCATAGCAGGTGCGCTGTTTGCCCTGGTGGCCGTATTCACATGGTTCAATATTCCCGACCATCCGTTTGCCGATCGTCTGATTGAAAGCATTCTTTCCGGTGTGACGCTTGCCATGGCCATGATTCCGGAAGAGTTTCCGGTCATTCTTACGGTATTTCTCTCCATGGGGGCGTGGCGGCTGGCCAAGAAAAACTCGCTGGTGCGCAAGCTGCCCAGCGTGGAGACGCTGGGTGCTGTTTCTGTGCTCTGCGTAGATAAGACCGGTACCATCACCATGAACCAAATGACCGTACAGGAAACTTGGGTGGCAACTGGTACCGAGCAGGCGCTTATCGAGACGATGGGGCTCGGCTGCGAAACCGACGCTTACGACCCCATGGAAAAGGCCATGCTCCGCTGTTGTCAAGCGCATGGCATTTCCAAGGAGCGCTTGTTTGCCAATGCGCTTGTACGGGAATACGCCTTTACCAATGAACTGAAAATGATGGGACACGTCTGGCGCAGGGACGGCGAGCTGGTCATTGCCGCCAAGGGCAGTCCGGAGCGTATCCTGATGATCTGCGAACTGACGGACGCGCAACGGAATGCCGCGGAAGCAGAGATCAGAACGCTTTCCGCGCAGGGACTGCGGGTCATCGCCATTGCGAGCGCCCATCCGGAAAACGAATCCGCCATCCCCGCTTCCATCACCGACTGCCGCTTGACGCTGCTGGGGCTGGTGGGGCTTGCCGATCCTCCCCGCGCAAGCGTCAAGGCCGATATTGCCGTCTGCAGCCGCGCGGGCATCCGCGTGGTTATGATCACCGGGGATAATGGGATGACCGCTTCCGCCATTGCCAAAAAAATTGGAATTCCCGGCAGCGAGAATATCATTACCGGCGAGGCGCTGGAGCGCATGTCTGATGCGGAACTGCGGGAAGCGGTCAAGACCGTCTCCATCTTCTCCCGGGTCATTCCCGAACACAAGATGCGCATCGTCAAGGCCTTTCAGGAAAACGGCGCGATCGTGGCCATGACCGGCGACGGTGTGAATGACGCGCCGGCACTGAAATACGCCGACATCGGTATTGCCATGGGCAAGCGCGGCAGCGAGGTTTCCCGCGAGGCCGCCGACCTGATTCTGATGGACGACAACTTCACCACCATTGTGGAGACAGTCCGTGACGGGCGGCGCATCTACGACAACATCCGCAAGGCGGTGGGCTATGTATTCACCATCCATATCCCCATTGCATTTGCATCCTTGCTGGCGCCGTTTCTGGGTATTGCGCCCGCCGCGCTGCTGCTTCTGCCGCTGCATGTGGTGCTGCTGGAGGTGCTTATCGACCCGACCTGCTCCATTGTACTGGAGCGCCAGCCCGCGGAAGAGGATATTATGGATCGTGCGCCCCGTGACCCGAAGGAACAGCTGCTGACCGGCAGACTGCTGGGCAAGAGCGTGCTGCAAGGTATTTTTGTGTTTGCCGCATCCTTTGGCGCTTACTTTTTGACGCTCTCCGGCGATCCCGTCAACGCGCCGGCGGCCCGCGCCATGGGTCTTTCCATCATCATGCTGGCAAACCTGTTTTTGGTGCAGGTCAACAGCTCCAACCACGACTTTGCGTACCGCTCTGCCCAGCGGCTCATCAAAGACCGCGTGATGTGGGCGGTCAACCTGGGCACAATTGCGCTGCTGGCCGTGATTTTGTACACGCCGGTCTCAGCCTATCTGAAGTTTGCCCCCCTCACCGTCACACAGCTGTTCACAGCGGTTGGCCTTGCCGCCGCGTCGGTGCTGTGGTATGAGCTTGTGAAGCTTGCAAAAAAACGAAAACTCAAAAGTTGATGGGACGAACAGGTCGGGACCACCCGTTTTACGGGTGGTCCCGCAGGCTGTTGAAAAACCCTCCTGGAGAAGAGCCTCGCAGAGTTGAGTCGTCCGCAGACGACGGAAGGAAAGGAAACTCCGTCATTTCCGGCGACATGCGCGTCGGAAATGACACCTCTCATGACGGACAGGGCGACTTTTCTGCAAGAATCGAGCCCTGTCCG
>NZ_JANGBE010000026.1:0-52325 GCF_024462255.1 Flavonifractor sp. DFI.6.63
TCGCCATCCTCTCCGGTCTGTTCGGCAAGTTCGGCGTCCCCACCGGCTGCACCATCGTGGGCGTGGTCGTCGTCATCTTCGGCCTGGCCTCCCTCGTCTGGGTGAAGGACTATCCCCACGACGTGGGCGCTTACCCGGATAACATCAAAGCCGAGGGCATGGACTTCAAAGCTCAGGCGGAGGCCGTCCGCAGCCACAAGAGCGCTTTCACGGTATCCAAACTGCTCCGGGACAAGGACATGTGGTGCATGGCCCTGGGCTTCGGCCTGCTGTGGATGGTCACCGTCGGCATCGTCAGCCAGTTCGTGCCCCGCATGATCAGCGTGGGCAATTCCCAGCCCACCGCCCTGATGATGCTCACCGCGGCCGCCGTCGTGGGCCTGTTCGGCAGCTATTTCTGGGGCTGGCTGGACCAGAAGGTCGGCACCAAGCCCGCCAGCGTGGTCTACTCCGCCTCCTACATCATCGCCCTGCTGCTGCTCATCTTCGCCAAGCTGCCCATCTTCACCTACATCGCCATCGTCTTTGTGGGCCTGGGCATCGGCGGCCTGCTGAACCTGATGCCCTCCATGGTCATCTCCGTGTACGGCAAGTATGACTTCACCGCCGCCAACAGCCTCGTCTCTCCCATCGCCTCCCTGCTGCAGAAGTTCGCCTTCCTCATCATGGCCGTGCTGCTGGGCGTCTCCGGAGGCGACTATGCCCTGCCCTACGGCGTGTTCATCGTCATCGACGTCATCGGCGCGGCGCTGCTGCTGTGCGTCACCGGCAAGTGCAAGGGCAAGCAGGACGAAACCCAACAATAAAGGAGATATTGTCATCATGTCCGACTGCAAGAAAATGTACATCGGCGGCGCGTGGGTGGACGCCATGAGCGGCCAATTCTACGACGACTGCGACCCTTACACTGGCGAGGTCTTCGCCCGGGTGGCCAACGGCGGCGGCGAGGATACCCGCCGGGCCATCGACGCCGCCCAGGCCGCCTTCCCCATGTGGAAGGCCTACAACCCGGTGGAAAAGCGCAAGCTGCTCAACCGGGCGGCCGACCTGCTGGAGGAACGGATGGATCAGTTCGTGGACGCGCTGAACCGTGAGACCGGCGCGGCCACACCCTTCGCCAAATTCCAGGCCAAAAACTCCCCCGAGTTCCTGCGGGAAGCCGCCAGCCAGGTCCTCAATGTCCACGGGCAGATATTCCCCTCTGAGACGCCCGACTGCGTCGGGATGATGTGGCGCCAGCCCATGGGCGTAGTGGGGTGCATCTCCCCCTGGAACGCGGCGCTGCTGCTGGCGCTGCGGGCGGTGGTCTTCCCGCTGGCCTGCGGCAACACCGTGGTCCTCAAGACCTCCGAGGCCTCTTCCGTGGTGGGCGGCGTCATGCTGGCCCAGCTCTTTGCGGACGCCGGCTTCCCCGCAGGAGTATTCAACCTGGTCACCACCGGCCCGGGCCGCTCCGGCGAGGTGGGGGATGTGCTCACCAGCGACAAGCGGGTGCGGTGCATCACCTTTACCGGCTCCACGCAGGTGGGCCGCGCCCTCAATGTCCAGTGCGCCCAGAACCTCAAGCGCTTCTGCGCCGAACTGGGCGGCAACTGTCCCCTGATCGTGCTGGGAGACGCGGACGTGGACTATGCCGTCAACGCCGCCGCGTTCGGCCGCTATATGCACCAGGGGCAGGTGTGTATGAACACCAAGCGTATCGTGGTGGAGCAGTCCATTGCCGACGCCTTCCTGGAAAAACTCACCGCCAAGGCCAAAAGCCTGAAGTTTGGCGACCCCAAGCTGCCCGACACCATCATCGGCCCTCTGATCAACCAAAGTCAGATGAATACGCTCCTCCGCCAGATCGAGACCGCCCGGGCACAGGGCGCCGAAATCCTCTGCGGCGGGCAGAACCACGGCCTGGTATACGAGCCCACGGTGCTGGTCATGACCGAGGAGATGGAAATCGCCCACCAGGAGGTCTTTGGGCCCGTGGCCAACGTGATCATCGCCAAGGATGCCGGGGACGCGCTGCGCATTGCCAACGACACGGACTATGGCCTCTCGTCCGGCATCATCACCGGCGACCTTGCCCGGGGCTGGGACATGGCGGAGCGGCTGGAGGCCGGCTGCTGCCACATCAACGACTGCACCCTGGGCGACGAGCCCCACGCCCCCCTGGGCGGCATGAAGGAGAGCGGAAGCGGCAAGAACGGCTTCATGGCTATCGAGGAATTCACGGAAGTCCGCTGGGTCACGCTGCAAAAAAAGCCCCGCCACTATTTGTTTTAAACCAAAACCCGCTCCGGCGTTTGAAACGCCGGGGCGGGTTTTTCTGCGCGGCTTACAGGCGTTCGCCCACGACCTGAGCCTTGATCAGGTTGGTGGTGCCGGAGATGCCGATGGGCACGCCGGCCGTAATCACCACCGTGTCGCCGGGTTTGACGGCGCCCTCCTTCCGGGCCACCTCCACGGCCAGGGAAAACATCCGGTCGGTGGAGTCCACCTCTCCGGACAGGTAGGGGTGCACGCCCCAGGAGACGGCCAGCTGCCGCCGGGCCGACTCGGTCTGGCACAGGGCCACGATGGGGCAGGCAGGGCGGAAGCGGGAGATGACCTTCGCGGTATAGCCGGACTTGGTGGCCGCCAGGATGGCGGTGGCCTTCAGATCCATGGCGGTCAGGCAGCCGGAGTGCGAGATGGCGTCGCTGATGGTGGACACGCCGGGCAGCAGGCTGCTCTCCCGGAAGCGCCCCCAATAGTCGATGGCTCCCTCGGCGGCCCGGACGGTATCCACCATGGTCTCCAGCGCCTCAATGGGATATTTGCCCGAGGCGGTCTCGCCGGAGAGCATCACGCAGGAGGTGCCGTCGAACACGGCGTTGGCCACGTCGGACACCTCCGCCCGGGTGGGCCGGGGATTGCGGATCATGGAGTCCAGCATCTGGGTGGCGGTGATGACCGGCTTGCCCTGCCGGATGGTGGCCTTAATCATCTTCTTCTGGAGGATGGGCACCTCATGGGCGGGGATCTCCACGCCCAGATCGCCCCGGGCCACCATCACGCCGTCGGAGGCGGCGATGATCTCGTCCAGGTTGTCCACACCCTCCCGGTTCTCGATCTTGGCGATGATGCGGATATCGTCTCCTCCGTGCTTGTGCAGCTCGGCGCGGATATCCTCCACATCGCCGGCCTTGCGCACGAAGGAGGCGGCGATAAAGTCGAAATCGTTTTCCACGGCGAAACGGATGTCCTCCCGGTCCTTGTCCGTCAGGGAGGGCAGCAGGATATGCACGTCGGGAATATTGATGGATTTATTGCTGGACAGGGCGCCTCCATTTTCCACCGTGCAGTGGATCTCATGGCCGCAGACCTGCTGCACCAGCAGTTCGATGAGCCCGTCGTCCACCAGGATGCGGCAGCCGGGGCCCACCTCGTTGTGCAGATTGGCGTAGGTCACCGACACCCGCTTGCCGTCGCCGGGCACGTCGTCGGTAGTAAGGGTAAACGCCTGCCCCCGCTCCAGGGTCACCGCTCCGTCGGCAAAGGTGCGCACCCGGATCTCGGGGCCCTTGGTATCCAGGATGGTGGCCACGGGGGCCCCCAGCTCGTCCCGGACCCGCTTGAGCTTTAAAAGCTGCGCCCTGTGGCTCTCATGGGTGCCGTGGGAAAAGTTGAACCGGGCGGCGTTCATGCCCGCCAGGATCAGCTTTCGGATGGTCTCCTCGCTGTCTACCGCAGGGCCCAGGGTGCAGATGATCTTGGTCTTTCTCATGTCATACCTCCATCGGGTAGGATGTCTGTTTCTCTCTTAAATAAACCGCAGTTATTTTACTACAGCCGTCCGGATTTGGAAAGTAAATTTTTTGTGTCCAGCCGCAGCGCGTCCCAAAGCAGCGCCGCGCCGGCGCAGCAGCCGCTGGAACACGAAGGCGGCGGTGGGAGGGGAGCGTCTTACCTTCGTCCAAGGGTCATTCCTCCAATGCGGCTTTGGATGGAAACAGCGCTGCGTTTCCCGTCGACCCCGCCGTCATCAGGCTCAGCACCAGGTCGGGCTCCAGCTTCACGACGGTGTCCAGCAGATCGCCGGAAAAATAGCGCAGGTCGATGGTGACCAGTTCCGAGCAGGACAGCGCCAAAAAGGGCGTCAGCGCGCAGGCGAACGAGTCCCGGAGGAGCACGATCCGGGGGCCGTCCGGGTTTAGGTGGTTGGTGACGGTGGCCAGGGGGTAGTCTCCCCCGGCGTAATAGGTGTAGGGGTTGCCGCCGAACCAGTCCCGCCGGGCCACCCGTTCGGGAAAGCAGACCGATGTTTGGAAGGGTCCCCTGCGGTCGATGGCGTAAAAGGGACAGGCGTAGGTCAGCTGCGTTTCAAACTTCGGGGTATAGAGCGTTAAGCGGTCGGTCCCGGCATAGAGCGTGCCCACCCGCTTGCCCTGGCTGCCCAGGAAAAAGTCCTCCAGCACCCGGGTGTCCCAGTTGGACGCCTGGGTAAGGGCGGCGTCGCAGGCAAAGCCGTATTCCTCTTCCAGCAGTCCGGTCAGATACTGCCAGGCAAAAAAAGCCGCCTCCGGCTTCCAGTGGTGGTCGGTACGGAAGAACCAGTCCGCATAGCTCCCGTTTTCCTCAAAGAGCGGCCGCAGGTCGGTATAGGCCGCGCCCGCCTCCGCCAGCCCCGCCAAAAAGGCGTCCGCCGCGGCGTTGCCGCGGTCGGTCACCCCTGTGGGCAAAAGCGCCTGATCCCGGCCGATCTTCTGGGGGGCCAGCAGGAAACGGTAGGGGATGCCCCGCTCCGACAGGTCCTGGGCGAGGGCCGCCGTAGCCCCGGCGTTTTCGGCGGCTTGGGGCGCGGGGTCCGGACCGGTCAGATCAACAAAGTTCAGCGCCCCGGTCGAGAGCTTTACCACCGTGTTTTCTCCCACGGCGTCCTCCACCACCCGGCGGCCGCACAGCCGCTGTACCCCGCCAAACAGCTGGATGAAAAAATGATCCCGATCCAGGTCCTGATTGACGGCGCGCTCGGCCCCGTCCAGCACGGCCTGCACGTCCCGGTCCCGGAGGGCCTGCTTCAAAAGGGTCTCCAGCGCTCCCTCTCCCCCGAAGCAGGAGGAGACCACTACCGCCAGGGCCAGCGCCAGCGCCGCCAAAAATCCCAGCGCGGTCAGGGTATCTCTGCGCTTCACCGCTCTTCCCCTCCCTAAAAGTTAAAGTAGATAAAGGGATTGTAGGTCCCCTTGATGAGAAAGCTGGCCGCCGCCGCGAAGAGGAGCAGCATCAGCACCGCGTACCCCACGTCCAGCAGCAGACTGGGCCGGGCCGTGGTCTTTTTCCGCAGCCAGCGCCCCGCCGGCACGGAAAAGGCCGACGCCGCCAGCAGCACCAGAACGTTCTCCCGCAGGTAGAGGAGAAACAGGCTGTCCCAGCCTGCGGCCCCGAGGCCGAGCATGGCGCCCAGATACCGCCCGGCCGCGCCCAGGCTGTCCGCCCGGAAGAGTACCCAGGCGAAATTCACCATCAGGAAGGTATACAGTCCTTGCAGGGGGGCGGGCCAGCCGCGCCCCAGGCGGGCGTATTTCTCCAGCACCAGCAGCACGAAGTAGAACAGCCCCCAGGCGAGGAAGGTCCAGTTGGCGCCGTGCCACACGCCGGTGAGCAGCCACACCACAAACAGGTTGCGGATGTGCTTGGCCCTGGAGTCCACCCGGCTGCCGCCCAGTGGGAAATACACATAATCCCGAAACCAAGCGGACAGGGAGATATGCCACCGGCGCCAGAACTCGGTAATCGAGCGGGAAACATAGGGATAATCAAAGTTCTCCAGAAAGTGGAACCCGAACATCCTGCCCAGTCCGATGGCCATATCGGAGTAGCCGGAAAAATCATAGTAGATCTGAAAGGTGTAGCACAAAGACCCCAGCCAGGCAAAGGCGGCGGAGAGCTCCCCGCCGCCCAGGGAAAACGCCCGGTCCGCCACCACGGCCAGCTGATTGGCCAGGAGCACCTTTTTCCCCAGGCCCACCAGAAAGCGGCGGCACCCGGAGGCAAAGTCCGTCCAGGTCTCCGTTCGGGCGTCGATCTGCTCCGCCACCGTCTCATATTTGACGATGGGTCCGGCGATGAGCTGGGGAAAGAAGGCGATGTACAGTCCCACCTTCAGGGGGTCGCGCTGGACCTGGCCCCGGCCCCGGTGCACGTCCAGCACATAGCTCAGCGCCTGAAAGGTGAAGAAGGAGATGCCGATGGGCAGTTCGATCCCCGGCACTGCAAAATGCCCGCCCAGCCGGTTGAGGGTGTCCAGCACGAAGGTCAGGTACTTGAAGACAAACAAAAGCCCCAGATTGGCCGCCGCGGCCGCCAGGAGCGGGAGGCGGCAGGAGGCCCCCGCCCGGCGGCGCCGGTCCACCCAAAGCCCGAACCCGTAGTTGGCCAGGATGGAGGCGATCATGACCAGCACGAACCAGGGCTCCCCCCAGGCGTAAAACAACAGGGAGGCCGCCAGCAGGAACACGTTCTGCCCCTGCCTCCGGCGGCGCAGGGGCAGATAGTACACCAGCAGCACCAGGGGCAGGAACAGGAAGAGAAACAGGGAGCTGGAAAAGAGCATGGCTTTGGCTCCTTTATGTGAGATAACGGCCCACAAGGGGGATCTTGGAGAGCACCCACGCCACGGCAAAGGAGCACAGGAAGATGCCCGCCGCCAGTACCGGTACGGCCAGCGCCGGCGCGAAGGAGAGCGCGTCGATCCCAACGCGGCGCAGCAGCATAAGAAACAGGTCATGCACCAGATAGATCCCGAAGCTCACCTGCGCGGCTTTGGACAGGCGCTCCCGGCGGGAGCGCTCCTCGCTGACCCCCAGCACATACCGAAACAGCACGAATACCGCCACGGACATCAGCGCTACATTAGGGCTGTCGTAATTATAAAAGACCTGCACCAGCTCCCCCCGCTGCCGGGAGAGCAGGGCCGTCCCGCCCACGGTGACCGCCGCCCCCAGCGCGCCCAGCAGATAGAGCGCAAATTCCGCCGCCCGGCTGAGCGTGTTCTGCTTCAAATAGTAGCCCAGCACGTAGTACCCTACATAGCCCAGGACCAGATGCAGGTTCAGATTGCCGATCCAAAGGCTCGCCGTCTGGCTGGGCCGCAGGCGAAGCAGGGTGGGCAACAGGAAGGTAAACACAAACACCAGCAGAAAAAACCAGTGAAAGTCCCCCCGGCCCGCGCCCCGGACGAAGGCCCGCAGCACCGGCGTGACCAGATACAGGCCGAGAATCATATACAAAAACCACAAATGATAGTGGGTGTGCCCCCGCAGGGCCTGCCAAAGGGCTTCCCGCACCCCGGGCCAGGTCCATGCGCCGCCCTGCTCCAGATGGTTGGCCACGGCGTAGACCGCGCCCCACACCGCCAGGGCCGTAAAAATGCGCAGGATGTGGCGGAACAGGAGTTTGGGCAGAGGCAGGCTGTGCTTGGGGTCCAGCAGGAAGGCGCCGGACAGCATCACGAACACCGGCACACACCAGTGGGTCAGGCCGTCGTAAACATTGAGCACCTGAAATGCCCCGGAATCCACCGGCATATCCGCCAGACGCGCGCCGGACACGTGGAGCAGGACGACTGCAAAAAGCGCGGCGCAGCGCAGCAGGTCCGCCCAGGCCAGGCGTCCGTTACCGTTTTTCCCCATGTATCCTACTCCCGGGCCGGGACGATCTCGATCCAGTAGCCGTCCGGGTCCTCGATGAAATAGACGCCCATCGCCGGGTTTTCCAAGCACACGCAGCCCATGGCCTTGTGGCGGGCATACAGCGCGTCGTACCGGTCGGTCCGAAATGCCAGATGGAACTCCTGCTCCCCCAGGTCGTAGGGCTCGGTGCGGGAGCGCAGCCAGGTCAGTTCCAGCAAAAAGCCGGTCTCCCCGTCCCCCAGGTACACCAGCCGGAAGGAGCCGTCCCGGGCCGTCTTTTCCCGGACCGTCTCCAGCTCCAGCGCCTGCCGGTAAAAGGCCAGCGAGCGTTCCAGGTCCAGCACGTTGAAATTGAAATGGTTGAATTGCAGCATCGTTCTCTTCCTCCTGATCCTTCTCCGGGCGGCGCTTTGCCGCTTTTCCGCGAATCGCCCCCTACATCCCTTCCGCGATCCTTCTGCCGGTGGGTGTGGCCGCCAATCCGCCTCCGCCCGTCTCCCGCAGCGCGGCGGGCAGGGCGTCGCCCACGGCGCGCATGGCGTCAATGACCTCGTCACAGGGAATGGCGCTCTCCGCGCCGGACAGGGCCATCTCTGCACAGGACAGGGCGTTGACCGCCCCCATCACGTTGCGTTTGACGCAGGGCACCTCCACCAGCCCGGCCACCGGGTCGCACACCAGCCCCAGGGTGTTGGACAAGGCCATGGCACAGGCATGGGCCATCTGCTCCCCCGTTCCGCCCATCACATGCACCAGCGCGGCGGCGGCCATGCCGGAGGCGGAGCCCACTTCGGCCTGACAGCCCCCCTCCGCACCGGCGATGGAGGCGCGGGTGGCGATGACCTGCCCAAAGCCCGCGGCGACATAGAGGGCCTGGATCATGACCTCGTCGCTGAGCGCGTCCCGCTCCCGCAGGGGGATGAGCACTGCGGGCAGCACGCCGCTGGCCCCCGCCGTGGGGGCGGCCACGATGCGGCGCATACAGGCGTTGCACTCCCCCGTTTTCAGCGCCGCGGCAATGATCCTGCGCAGAAAGGGCGGGCACAGGCCCGGTCCCGTCCCGTCCAGCCGGGCGCCCTCTCCCCCGCTCAGGCCGCTGGGCGAGCGGCGTGCGGGATCATAGTCCTCCAGCGGAGCCTGCATCGCCTTCCAAAGACGCTCCATCTGCGCCCAGGAATGCTCCCGCGCCACGCCCCGGTCCCGCTGGTCGTCCTCCAATACCGCCTGCCACAGGGGCGTCGTCCGGGCAGCCGCCAACAGTCCCTCAACGGATGAAAACGCCATGGCTCATTCCTCTCCTTCCAGATCCAGATAAGTCACGCTGACGATGCCGGGGCAGGCCCGCAGCTCCTCCGCCGCCGCGCCGCAGATGGGCTGGTCGCTCTCGATGACCATCACCGCCAGACCGCCCCGCATATCCCGGTAGAGCTGCATCGCGGCGATATTCACCTGCCGCCGGGACAGCACGCCGGTGACTTCGGCCACCATGCCGGGCTTGTCCCGGTTGCGGATGATCAGGGTAGGCAGGTCCCCCGTAAAGCTGGCCTCCAGGCCGTCGATGGAGCAGACCTTCACCCGGCCGCCGCCCAGAGAGGAGGCCACCACCTCCATCTCCCGGCCGCTGCCGCCCTTCACCCGCAGCAGCACCGTGTTGGGGTGCGCTCCGCGCAGCACCGTCTTTCCCAGGGCGAGGTCCATCCCGGCCTCCTTCGCCAGCTCAAAGGAGCGGGGCAGGCGGGGATCGTCAGGCCGCATGCCCAGCAGCCCCGCCACCAGGGCCCGGTCGGTGCCGTGCCCCGCGCCGGTGGCCGCGAAAGACCCGTGGAGCAGCAGCTGGGCCGAAACAGGCGGTTCCCCCAGCAGCCGCCGGGTAATCCGCCCGATCCGCGCCGCCCCCGCCGTATGGGACGAAGACGGCCCCACCATGATCGGCCCCATGATATCAAACAGGTTCATACGATCGCTCCCTTCTCCCTTCCGGCAGAGCGCCCCGCCAGGCCGCCCTCCGCGCGCTTTCGTTCAGCGCGCGTATACCGTCGTTCCGTCCTTGATGGTCTCCAGCACCCGGATCTGCCGGATGGACATGGGCTCTACCGCCGTCGGGTCGCCGCTCAGGATCACCAGATCCGCCCGCTTGCCGGGGGCGATGCTTCCCCGCTCGTTCTCCATAAAATACTGGTACGCGGCGTGGATGGTGACAGCCTTGAGCGCTTCCCGCGGCGAAAGGCGCAGCTCCGGACCCAGCACCGCGCCGCGCCGGGTCACCCGGCACGCCGCGCACCACACGCTCTCCAGCATGTCCGGCTGGATGACCGGGGTATCCTGGTGCAGCGTAAAGGGCAGGCCCAGCTCCGCCGCCCAGGCCAGGGGGCTGATGGAGGCGGCCCGCCGCGCTCCGAAGTTCTCCGTGTGGACATCCCCCCAGTACCACAGGTGGGCGGCAAAAAAGGAGGGGATCATCCCCAGCCGTTTCATCCGCTCCAGCTGCTCCCTGCGGACCAGCTGGGCATGGATCATCACGCTCCGGATGCAGGCGGCTTCCACGCCGGTCTCCGCCGCTGCCCGCTCCATACAGCGCAGGTACTGTTCCGCCGCCGCGTCGCCGTTGCAGTGCGCCAGGATCTGCCGCCTGCGCTTCAGCGCCGTACGCAAAAACCCCGTCACTTCGTCGTCGGAATAGACCGGGTAGCCCCGGTAATCCGTCTCCCCTTCCTCCTGCCGCGCGTAGGGCTCCAGCATCCAGGCGGTGCGTCCCTGGGGCGACCCGTCCAGGAAGATCTTATACCCGCCGATCCCGGGCCGCTCCGCCAGGTCCGGGTCATGTTTCAAATCCGCATAGCCCACGGTGTCCACCGTCAGCCGCGCCGATGCCAGCAGATCGTACCGCCCCTGGTCGGCCAGCCCCTCCTGGGCCAGCACAATGCCGTGGGACAGGTAGGTCTGCTCCGCCGCCGCCAGGGCCTTGCACGCATCCGCCCGGGACGGCGCGGGCAGGGCGGCGCGGATGCGAAGGAAGGCGGTCTCCTCCAGGTAGCCGTTGGGCGTGCGTCCGTCGGCCTCCCGGCCGATCCTGCCGCCTTCCGGGTCCGGGGTGTCCGCGGTGATCCCCATGGCCTCCAGCGCGGCGGTGCTGGCCACCCCCATGTGGCCGGATGCGTGGGTAATGAGGACAGGGACTCCGGGCATACATTCATCCAGCACCTGCCGCGTGGGGTGCGCCCGCTCGTCCAGCACGTTGTGGTCGTAGCCAAACCCGACCGTCCACCCCTGCGGATGGGCCGCGCGGTAGTCCTGCAGGGCCGTCCGGATCTCCCGAAAGGAGCCCGCCGCCCCCAATTGGCACAGGCCCAGCGTGGAGGCCAACGCCGTGATGTGGGAGTGGGCGTCCAAAAACGCGGGCATCAGGCAGCACCCCTCCAGGTCCCGCCGCCGGGCGCCGGGGGCCAGCGCCGTCAGGGCGGCCAGCGGGCCCGCCGCGGCAATTTTTCCATCCCGGACCAGCACCGCCTCCGGGGCCGGAGCATCCTCCATGGTCAAAATGCTTCCGCCGAAAAACAGGGCCTCACTTCTGCTCATGCTCGTTCGCCTTCTTATTGATAAATTCCGGTTTGAGCTTACTATAAACGATTTTTTGTTCGCTATACAGGCCATAATAACCGGAAAGCATATAAGAAACGCCGATCGAGACGGCGAAGAGCCCCAGGCTCTGTCCGGTAAACATCCCGTAGCTGTCTCCGGCGAACAGCTCCAGGGAAAGCAGCAGGGAGGTCAGCGGGCAGTTGGTGACGCCGCAGAAGACGCTGACCATGCCCAGCCCCGCCCCAAAGGAGGGATGCAGTCCCAGCAGCGGGGCCACGGTGCAGCCGAAGGTCGCCCCGGTAAAGAAAACGGGAACGATCTCACCGCCCTTGAACCCCGCTCCCAGCGTGATGGTGGTGAAGAGCATCTTCAGAAAAAAGGCCTCGGGCCGGGCCTGACCGCCGATCGCGGCGTGGATGACCGCCTCCCCCGCGCCGTTATAGTCGTAAGTGCCCGGGTTCCACAGCCAGACCAGGAACGTCAGCCCGATCACGACGGCTCCGCCCACTGCGGCCCGCAGCACCGGCCGGGGCAGGAAACGGTCGTAGATCTTCGGCGCGGCGTGCATCAGCCGGCAGAACAGGATGGAAAGGGCGGCAAACAAAATGCCCATACCGATCACCTGTACCAGGGTCAGCGGGGTCAGATCGGGCACCCCCGCCAGGTCAAAGGCAGTGCCGGGCACGCCAAAAAACTGCGCCACCCACAGTCCGATGATGGCCGAGAGGACGCAGGGAACGATGGCGGCATAATAGAGCACGCCTACGCTGGTGACTTCCATGGCGAACATGGCCGCCGTCAGGGGCGTACCGAACAGCGCGGAAAACGCCGCCGACATGCCGCACATGGTAATGATGCGCCGGTCCTTGTCGTTCAGCCCCATCCAGTGGCCGATCTTGGAGGAGATGGAGCCGCCGATCTGAAGGATGGCCCCCTCCCGGCCGGAGGAGCCGCCCACCAGATGCGTAATAATGGTGGAAAGGAAGACCAGCGGCGCGGTACGCAGGCGCAGGGGCTGGTCCTCCCGCACGGCCACCAGCACGAAGTTGGTGCCCCGGTCCCGTTCCATCCCGCAGGCCCGGTAGAGCAGCACGATGGCCGCGCCCCCGGCGGGCAGCAGAACGATGAGCCAGTGGTGGGCCTGCCGCAGGGTGGTGGCCCAGTGAAAGCAGAAATAAAAGGCGGTGCTCACGCCGCCCACCACGATGCCGATGACGCAGGCAAAGACCACCCACTTGAGGAAGACCCCCGGCTCGTCCAGCCATCTGCGCAGCGCGCCGCGGCGCGGTTTTGCTTGGTTCATATCCGCTCACTCCGTTGTCAGGATTACATATGGGGCCTGCGCGGCGGAAGCGCCGCGTTGCCGCCCGGATCCCACAGATGCCAACCCGTTCGCTGCGGAAGCCCGCAGGGCGGGAACGCAGCGTGCCGGGCAAGCGGCATAACAGCCGCATCGCGGCTATTATACCATGCATCCCAAGTTTTTTCTTCATTTATATAGATTTTTTTCGCAAACATGGTATACTGAATTTTGTATCGCATCCAATTTGTGCCGTATTTTTTAAGGAGGAATTTGTTTTGCAACCCCCGTTATGGCCGCAGCTGCTCTTACAAGTCGTACTCATCGCCCTCAACGCCTTTTTCGCCGCCACGGAAATCGCCGTCCTCTCCCTGAATGAGGCGGTGGTCCGCCGCCAGGCCGAGGAGGGCGACAAAAAGGCCGTCCGCCTGCTGGCGATCGTGGAGACGCCCACCCGCTTCCTCTCCACCATCCAGATCGGCATCACCCTGGCGGGCTTTCTGGGTTCGGCTTTCGCCGCGGACAACTTTGCCGGACGCATCACCCGCTTTTTTACCGTTCAGTACGCCCTGCCCGACGCCGCCGCCGGGGCGGTCCACACCCTGTCGGTCATCCTCATCACCGTGATCCTCTCCTTCTTTACCCTGGTCTTCGGGGAGCTGGTGCCCAAGCGCATCGCCATGAAGAAGAGCGAGCCGGTGGCCCGCTTTGCCTGCGGTGTGGTAAGCGCGCTGTCGGTGGCCATGCGCCCGCTCATCTGGCTTTTGACCGTCTCCACCAACGGCGTGCTCCGTCTGGTACATATCGACCCCAACGAGGAGGGCGATGAGGTATCGGAAGAGGGCATCCGCATGATGGTGGATATCGGCGAGGAGCAGGGCGCCATTGAGTCCGGCGAAAAAGAAATGATCGAGAATATTTTTGAGTTCAACAACACCACCGCCGAGGACGTAATGGTCCACCGCACCGATATGGTGATGCTCTGGGCGGAGGACACGGCGGAGGAGATCGAGCAGACCATCGAGGACTCCGGCCTGTCCCGGTTCCCGGTGTACGAGGAGGACGCCGACGATATCATCGGCATCCTCAACACCCGGGATTGGCTGCTCAACGCCCGCAAACCCGCCCCCAAACCCCTTCGCCAGCTGCTGCGCCCGGCCTATTTCGTGCCCGAGTCGGTGCGGGCCGACATTCTGTTCCGCGACATGCAGAGCAAGAAGGTGCACCTGTCCATCGTGGTGGACGAGTATGGCGGCACCTCGGGTCTGGTGACCATGGAGGACCTGCTGGAGGAGATCGTGGGCAATATCTACGACGAGTTCGACCCGTTGGAGGACCAGGAGATCGTGCCTCTGGGCGACAATCTGTGGCGGATCGCCGGCGGGGCCGATCTGGACGACGTAGCCCGGGCGCTGGATGTGGAGTTCCCTGAGGACGAGGATACCGAGACCCTGGGCGGTCTGGTCTTTGCCCAGCTTTCCGTCATTCCCGAGGACGGCAGCCACCCGGAGGTGGATGCCTGCGGTCTGCACATCAAGGTAGAGGAACTCACCGACCGCCGGGTGGAGTGGGCCCTGGTATCCAAGCTGCCCCCCACGGAAGCGGAAGACGACGACTGACGCCGTGTCTTCGGCGCGGCGATCGGCTCCAAAGGCCCGGCCCGCTGCGCGCGGTCAAACGCTGTTCCGGCGCTTGACCGGAGTTGGACCGGATGGGAACGGATGCAAACCCGTGCGCGGCTCAAACGGAGCCGCGCACGGGTTTTCTCGTTCCAGCCGCCCGCCGTCTTCCTATGCGCGTCCGGTCTCACGGCCCAGCAGCGCCCTGGCGCGGGCGAGCAGCTTGGTATACACCCCGTCCATCTGCCACTCCCGGGTGTATTCCAGCAGACGCTCCGCCGGGAGCCAGCCCACCCGGGTATTCTCCCCCTCCCGGGCCCGGAGCGGATCGGTTTCATCGGCCACCAGAAGATAGGAGACGTTCAGATGCTGGTGGGCGCATACATACCGCCCCCCCTTCACGTGGCCCCAGACGGGCAGGATATCCACCGAGGCGATCTGTGCGGACAGGGGCCGGACATGCTCCGCGCCGGTCTCCTCCCGCGCCTCCCGCAGGGCCACTGCCAGCAGGTCGGCTTCCCCGTCGGCATGGCCGCCGGTCCAGGCCCACACCCGGTAGAGGTTATGGTGGGCCATCAGCACTTTGGAGGCGTCGGCGTTGACCACGAAACCCGAGCTGGTCATGTGGGCGATCGCGTTGTCCCGGGTGAGGATATTGTCGGGAAAACGGCGGATATACTCCAGGATCATCCGCCGGTCCGCGTCCTCCTGCTCGTTTTGGGGCGAATAGGCCCGCAGCGCGTCGGCATACATACTAAGGCCTCCTGCGATAGGTCACATAGCGGAAGACGAGCCCCTCGTGCTCCAGCGGAGCCTCCGCCCCGGCCACGTACCAGTCCGCCCGCCGGTCCAGGTCGGGGAAAAAGGAGTCGGCGGGCCAGGCGGCGTCGATCCTGGTCACATAGGCGGTGTCGCAGGCGTCCAGCAGGGCGCGGTATACGCTCTCCCCGCCGATGACGAAGGCATCCGCCGGGGCGGCCCTGCGCAGGGCGTCCAGGTCCTGAAAGACCTCCGCCCCCTCGATCTCCAGTCCCGCCTGCCGGGAGAGCACCAAGTTCCGGCGCCCCTTCAGAGGCCGTGCGCCGGGAAAGGTGGCCAGGGTCTTCCGGCCGAAAATCACCGTGTGTCCGGTGGTCAGGGCCTGGAAGCGCTTGAGGTCGGCCGGGAGATAGCACAGCTGATCCCCGTCCTTTCCAATGGCCCAGTTCCGGTCCGCCGCCACGATCAGATTCATGCGCCCGCCCCCTTACACCGCCACCGGGATGGGCGTATCCAGCGGATGGAACTGATAGCCCTCCAGCTTTACGCTGGCGGGGGTAAAGCGGTAAAAGTCCTCCACCGCCGGATCCAGCCGCAGCCGGGGAGCCGGGTAAGGCTTGCGGGCAATGATCTCCTCCACCACCGGCACGTGCCGGTCATAGATATGCGCGTCCGCGATCACATGGACCAGCTCCCCCGGTACCAGGCCGGAGACCTGGGCCAGCATGTGCACCAGGGCGGCGTACTGCATCACGTTCCAGCCGTTGGCGGTGAGCATATCCTGGCTGCGCTGGTTCAGGATGGCGTTGAGGGTCCTGCCCGAGACATTGAAGGTCATGGAATAGGCGCAGGGGTACAGGGCCATCTCGTGCAGGTCGTGGTGGTTGTAGAGATTGGTCAGGATACGCCGGGAGGCAGGGTTATGCTTCAGGTCGTAGAGCACCCGGTCCACCTGGTCGAACTCCCCCTCGGGGTAGCGGTGCTTCACCCCCAGTTGGTAGCCGTAGGCCTTTCCGATACAGCCGCTCCCGTCGGCCCAGGCGTCCCAGATGTGGCTGTTCAAATCATGGACATTGTTGGATTTTTTCTGCCAGATCCACAAAAGCTCGTCCACCGCGCTTTTGAACGCCATGCGGCGGATGGTCTGGACCGGGAACTCCTCCCGCAGGTCGTAGCGGTTGACGATGCCGAAGCGCTTCACGGTATGGGCGGGGGCGCCATCCTCCCACCGGGGGCGCACCTCCAGATCGGTATCCCAAACGCCGTGGCTCAGGATCTCCTTGCAGTTTTGGATGAACAGCTCGTCTGCGCGGCTCATGTACATTCCTCCCGGGTTTCCTTGATTGGGTCATCCCATGGCATTACACGGCATACGCCCGCCGGAAGTCCGGCAGGCGTACTGCCCCGGATTCACCGAGGGTATCATAACACAAAAAATTGCAATTGGGTAGGGGTCGTGATAGGATAGAATCAATTGAGCTTCATCTGCTTGGGAGGCAACGCCATGAAGGATCATCCGGAAGAAAAACGCGGCCGCAGGTGGCTGGCGGCCCTGCTGCTTCTGAACCTGCTTTTGACCGCGCTGGAACGGACGCTGCCCGTCTGGCCGTACCGGAGCGGCCCTGTGCTCCTGCTTGCGGCCGCCGGACTGCTGCCCACGGCGGTGGTGCTCTGGGGACTGCTCCGGGGCAGCTGGCCCGCCCTGGCGGTGTTCTGTATCGGCGCGGTCCGGGGCGTGGGCGATCTGGTGGGGCTGCTCCAATTCGGCGGCGTTTCCGCCCTCGACCGGGCGACCGCTTTGACGCTGGTCGTCCTGCTCTCCCGCATCACGGTTCTGCTGGCCCTTTTCCGGCAGGACGACGTCAGCCGCTACTGGGAGCGGCGCCGCCTGCGCCGCCGCCGCGGGGACCTGGTCCTGGAGGCCGTTCTGTTTTTGTCGGCCCTTGTCCTGCCCCTCCTGCTGGGGGCGCTGCTGCAAGGCGCGTTTTCCTCCGGAAACCTTTGACGCTGCGGGAAAAAGGGCTTGTCAAGGGGCAAAAAAGGTGATATAATAAAACTACATTTTAATGTATGAAATTTACAGCGTGTAAACGACAGGAGGATGCTTCCCGGATGAACATTGTTTTGCTGGAATCCCTGGGCGTGCCGGACCAGATCCTGAACGCCTGCGCCAAGCCCCTGGTGGATGCGGGGCACACGTTCCAGGCCTACCCCAAGGACACCGATCCCCAGGTGCAGATCGAGCGCGCCAAGGCCGCCGACGTGATCATGATCGCCAATATGCCGCTGAAGGGCGAGGTCATTTCCGCCTGCCCGGAGCTGAAGTTCATCGACGTGGCCTTCACCGGCGTGGACCACGTGGACCTGGACGCCTGCCGCGCCAAGGGCGTGAAGGTATCCAACGCCGCCGGCTATTCCAACCAGGCCGTTGCGGAGCTGGTGATCTGCATGGCCCTCTCTCTGCTGCGCAACGTTCCCCAGGTGGAGGCGCGCTGCCGCGCCGGGCAGACCAAGGACGGCCTGGTGGGCTGCGAGCTGCAGGGCAAGACGGTGGGCATCGTGGGCGTAGGGGCCATCGGCCGGCGTACGGCGGAATTGTTCCACGCCTTTGGCTGCAGGGTGCTGGGCAATAAGCGGCACGTCAAGGGGGACGAGCCCTCCTTCATCCAGTTCGTCTCCCTGGACGAACTGCTGGCGCAGTCGGACCTCGTCTCCCTCCACTGTCCGCTGAACGAATCCTCCAAGGGCCTGATCGGCAAGGAGAACATCGCCAAAATGAAGCAGGGCGCGCTGCTCATCAATGCCGCCCGGGGCCCGGTGGTGGACTCCCAGGCCCTGGCCGACGCGCTGAACAGCGGCTATCTGGGCGGCGCCGGGATCGACGTGTTCGAAGTGGAGCCTCCTCTGTCCGCCGACCACCCCCTGCTCCACAGCAAGAACACCATCGTTACCCCCCACGTGGCCTTCGCCTCCGCCGAATCCATGGAGGAGCGCTGCAAGATCGTATTCGACTCGCTCCAGCAGTGGATCGCGGGCCGTCAAATCAACGTGATCCTGTAACAAAACCCCCGCCCACGCAATTGCGTGGGCGGGGGTTTTCGCTGCCGTTCACATGGCGTCATAGGCCAGGGCCTTGGAGATTTGGGCCGCCGTCCCCGTGACCACGGGGGCTACCTCCCGGATATGCTCCATCGTCATCCGGGAGATGGGCCCGGAAATGCTGATCCCGGCCACGATCCGGCCGGTATAATCCCGAACGGGCGCGGCCACGCAGCGGGCCCCCAGTTCGCACTCCTCATCATCCAGGGCATAGCCCTGGCCGCGGATCTCCTCCAGCTTAGCCGCCAGGGCCTGTTTGGTGACCAGGGTATTGGGGGTCAGTGCAGGCAGTCCCTTGGCGGCTATGTATTCGTCCAGCTGCTCCTCGCTGTAATTCAGCAGCAGCAGCTTGCCGATGCCGGTGGAGTGCATGGGCGCCCGTTTTCCGATCCGCTGCATGATCTTGAGCATACTGTCCGGGCCGTCCACCACATCGGTATAGACCACTTCCATGTCCTCCTCGATGGCCAGACAGGAGGCCTCGCGGCACTCCCGGGACAGCTCCGCCAGCAGGGGATGCACGATATCCCGCAGGCTCACCTGCTCACAGACCCGGCTGCCGATCTGTGCGAATTTCAGCGACAGGGAATAGCGCAGGCTGTGGGGATCCTGGTTCACGTAGCCGTACACCAGCAGCGTATTGAGCATCCGCAGGACCGTGCTGGCCGGCATGCCGCATCCGGCCGCCACATCCTGCAGGCGCATGGGCTGCCGCTCATGCGCCATGATCTCGATGATCTGGAGCACCTTTTCCACTGATTGATTGAGTTTTGACAATTTGGCCGTCATGTTCCCTCTACACCCTTCACTTCATTTCATTACGTAAAACTTTAGCACAATTTTTCCAAGCACGCAAGTGTAAAGGAACTCTTGGGGCAGAAATAAATCCGCTCAGCTTCTCCGGAGGCGCCCATAGGTGCGTATTTCATCCCGCAGGATGGCCGGATCCAGTTTCAGCTTCATAGGATACAAATCCCACAGCAGCAGATTGTTCCTGCCGCCCAACGTGTCGATGTAATAACGCACCACCGCGCGGGCCTCCTCCTCCGTACAGAAGTCAAATTTCTGCATATCCATGTTGGAGGAGAAGCCCAGCCGGTCCCCGTACTGCGCATAGAGCGCGGGCAGGTCACAGCAGGGCATCACCGAATCCCAGGTATCCGCGCCGAGCGCTGCGAAGCGCCCCACCAGCGGGTCCACCTTTCCGCAGGAGTGGAAGACGAACACCTTGCCCCGCGCATGCACATAGTCCGCGATCCGTTTCAGAGAAGGCAGGAAGAAGGCATCAAAGATCTCCGGGGAAAAGAACAGGCTGGTCTGGGTACCATAATCGTCCCGGTAATCCACGATATCCGGATCATACAGGTCGATCAGCCTTTCCATGAGCTTCAGACGGAAATCGGTCAGCGCCCCGATCAGCTCCAGCGTTGCCTCCGGGTCGTCATAGAAGGAGGTCGCGCCATATTCAAATCCCAGCAGGGAGTGCAGGCGCTCAAACAGGCCCTGAGACAGGGAAAGCCACAGCGCCTTGCTTTCCCGCTCCAGTCCGGGCAGGAGCCGTTCGGCCTCCGTCTTCCAGTCGATGGCGTCCAGGTCCGGAAATACCACCCGCTCCTTCCACTCCGATATGTCCTCGAACAGCGGCTCGTTCAGCGGGGAAAAATCCCGCCAGCGCACGCCGAACCAGTCCAGCCCCTCCTTTACCTTGTCCCGGGACTGGGGTACTGTGAAAAAGCGCACGCTGTCTGTAATGTTGGCGATCCACTCCGCCTTCCCGTCGTGCCGGAGTGCATGCAGGACATTTTCCTTTTCCGTCATTGCTGACCACGCTCCCTTCGTTATACATGGCGGCAGGGGCAGGGGCCGCTTCGGTCCCTGCCCCTGCCGGTGCTCAGTACTTTCGCTTCAGGTCGATCTCGTTGAACAGAGGCTCGCCCTGTTCAAAATGCTTCAGGTTCTCGCAGAACTGCTCCATGGCCCGGTCCATATAGAGGGTGCTGTCCGCCGCACAGTGGGGCGTAAGGATCACCTGTTCCATGTCCCACAGGGGGCTGTCCGCAGGCAGCGGCTCCGGATCCACGGCGTCCAGGGCGGCGCCGCCGATGATGCCCTTCTGGAGCGCTTCTACCAGCGCTTCGGTATCCACCACAGGCCCGCGTGCAATGTTGATGAGCACGCCGGTGGGTTTCATTTTGGCCAGCTGCGCCGCGCCGATCATGCCCCGTGTGGCGTCGGTCAGGGGCGTGAGGATCACCACGAAGTCGGAGGCGGCCAGCACCGTGTCCAGTTCCGTGTTGGGGTAGACCCGGTCATAGTGCTCCAGGGGCGTAACGGTACGCTTGACGCCCAGTACCGTCATATCCATGCTCTTGCAGAGCCGGGCCACCTCGCCGGCGATGGCGCCCGCGCCGATGATGCCCACGGTCAGGCCGGTGGGTTCCATAAAGGTGACGGTGGTCTTGTCCCACACATGCTCGCGCTGTTGGCGCAGCATGGTTGGGAAATGCCGCAGAAATGAGATGATGTACCCCATGGTGGTCACGCCCATGGTCTTGCCGTGAATGCCCTTGGCGTTGGTCAGACGCACCGGCAGATCGGAGATGGGACCGTCCATGATGGGGTTGACGCCGGCGGAAAAGGAGTTGATCCATTTCAGCCGTTTGGAAGATGCGCACCATGCCTCAGGCATCCTGCCGCTTCCGCCCCAGAGGAAAAGGACCTCGGCGTCCACGCCGTCGGCCAAAGCCTCCTCCTCGGTCTGGTAGTAGTACACCTTGCCGGAGCAGGCGGCCTGGACCGCATCCAGATGCCGCCGCTCCACCTTCATGGGGATGTCGGGCCGGTGCCCGAAGAGGATCAATACGTCTGCCATCGTTTTCTTCTCCTTATACGACAAACATGGTCAGGGGTTCCACATACACCAGCAGGAACAGGATGGCGATCATCAAAAGTACGAAGGGGAATATCTTTTTGACCAGATTCGTCATACTGACCTTCGCCACGTCCATCGCGGTGAACAGGCAGGTGCCGAAGGGCGGGGTCACAAAGCCGATGCACACCGCCACGCACATGCAGATGCCGAAATGGAGGGCGTTGATGCCCACGGCATTGCAGATGGGCAGGAAAATGGGGATGGTGATCAGCATGATGGGAGTGGCGTCCATGAGGCAGCCCATCACCAGCAGCACCGCGATCATGATGAAGTACAGCACGGCGCGGCTGTCGGAGATGCTCATGAGCACGTCCAGGATGATCTGGGGCACGCGGGCGTAGGAGATGACCCAGGCGAACAGTCCGGCGGCAGCCACGATGTACATGACCTTGGCGGTACTCTTGGCGGAGCCCAGCAGCACCTTGCCGATATCGCGGATCTTCAGTTCCCGGTAGACAAAGATGCCGATGATAAAGGAATAGATGACCGCGATGACCGACGCCTCGGTGGGGGTGCAGAAACCGGAGAAAATGGCGCCCAGGATGATGACGGGAGAACCCAGGGCGGGGATCGCGCCCACCACCGTCTTGAATACCTTACTCCCCGTGAGCTTTTCGCCCTCCCCCATGTTCAGGCAGGCGGTCTTGGACAGGCCCTTATAGCCGCGCTTCTTGCAGTAGAAGAAGCTCAGCACGCACAGGCCGAGCGCCAGGATGAGGCCGGCGGGGATGCCCATCAGGTACAGCGAGGAAATGGACGTATTGGTGTTGGCCGCATAGATGATCATGGCGGTGCTGGGCGGGATGATGGGGCCCAGTACGGAGCCGGCCGCCACGATGGCGGCGGAGAAGGACCGGTCATAGCCGGCTTCGTCCATGAAGGGGATCATAATGGCGCCCACGGTGACGCAGCAGGCCATGGCGGAACCGGTCATGGCGGCAAACAGGGCGCAGACAATGATGGTTACGTAGGCCAGGCCGCCGGTAATGTTGCCCACCACCAGGTTGGCCACCCGTACCAGGCGCTTTGCAATCCCGCCTTTGGCCATCAGGTCGCCGGCCAGAATGAAGAATGGGATGCACATGAGGGCCACCACATCCACACCGGCAAACATCCGCTGGATAACAGTGGAGGTGGGAATGCCCTCCAGGATAATAAAGATGACTGAGGACAGGCCCAGCGTGGTGGCCACCGGCACGCCGATGACCAGCAGGACCACGGCCAGAATAAAGAACAGCGCGACAGAGTTCATGCCTGCTCCCCTCCCTTCTCAGGCTGTTTGGCAAAGACCAGGATCAGGCGGAACAGATAGGCCACTACCATCAGTATGGTGACCACGGGGAAGATCCCGTAAACGATCCCCATGTTGATATCCATGTTGGAGGAGACGGCCTTGGAGGCCAGAGCCACCTGGGGGAAGCTGTAGTAGGCCAGCATCACGGAAAAGATCAGCCCCACAATGTCTTGCAGAACCAGCACGATCTTCTTCCCCAGACCGTGCACCAGGTCCTCGATGACGGTAACCTTGATATGTTCGTCATTGAAGATGATCTCAGTGGCGCCGATAAAGACCATCCAGATCATGCAGTACCGGGCGGATTCCTCCGACCAGACGAAGCTCTTGTGGAAGATGTATCGGGCTCCTACTTGGATGCCCAGGGACACGACCATCCAGATGAACAGGACGACCATGACGACCCTCATGATCTTGGTCAGCACATCACTGACCTTTTGCAGCGTGGAAACCATGCACGCGCTCCTTTCTCGACCTTTGGCTTAAGCAAGCGCCGGATCGTCCTGCACGGCAGGGATCCTCGGCGCTTCCTAAAAAATTGGGACAGGCGCGACGCAACCGACGCGCGCCTGTCCCAAGGCTGAACAATCTCTCTTTTTCTTCGGATCAGCCGGCCAGAGCCTGGATCTGCTCCACATAGGAGCCGGCGGAGTGGTTGGCGGTGAAGTCCTCATACAGGGGCTGCACCGCGTCAATGAAGGACTGCTTGTCCACGTCTTTGGTGACGACGGCGCCCTCGGACTCCATGGTGGCCAGCAGCTCGTCGTTCTCCACGCGCAGGGCCTCGGTCCGCTCGGCGGCGGCCTCCTGGGCGGCGGCAAGGATGTCGGCCTGCAGGTCGGCGCTCAGCCCCTCGAACAGGGCGTTATTGATGGTCAGGCCGTTGAAGTGGACGGCGTGCTCGGTGATGGAGATATACTTGGCAAACTCATAGTAGCGGTCGGCGTACTGCACGTTGTGCACGTTGTCGCAGCCGTCGATGGTGCCCTGCTGCAGGGCGGTCAGCACCTCGGGCCCGGCGATGATCTGGGGATTGGCGCCCCAGGCCTCATACTGAGCGCGGTAGATGGGGCTGTCGGTGACGCGGATCTTGGTGCCGGCGATGTCGGCAGGAGTCTTGACGGGGCCGGTGCACATATCCATGTTGCGGAAGCCCACGGCCTGCATGCACAGCATGCGCGCGCCGGTGGAGGTCAGGCTGTCCAGCAGCTGCTGGCAGATGTCAGAGGCCAGGAAGGCGTTGATGTGATCGTAATCCTGGAACAGGTAAGGCAGATCCAGCACCTGGAAGATTTCATCGTAGTTGGAGATAATGGGCGTGTTGTTCACGGCCATATCCAGAGTGCCGGCGATCACGCTCTCAAAGGACTCACGGTCGTTGCCCAGCACGCCGCCGCCATAGATGACCACGTCCACAGCGCCGCCGGTCTTCTCTTCGACGATGCGCTCAAAGGCGATGGCCAGCTGGGCCAGCTGGTTGGTGTCGTTGCCGGCAAAGTGGGAAAGCTTCAGCTCCAGCGGGTTTTCAGCGGAGTAGTCGCCGTAGTCCTTGTCGCCGGTGGAAGGAGCGGTGGTCTCGGGCGCGGCGGTCTCAGGCGCGCTTGTCTCGGGCGCAGTGGTGGAGGGCGTGTTGCCGGTGCCGGCGCCGTTGCCGCAGGCCGCCAGGGCGAGGGCCATAACCAGCGCCAGGATCAATGCCAGGATGCGGTTCGTCCTTTTCATTTTGTTGTTCCCCCTTAAATTTTACCAAATGAAACTAAGTTTCATTTGCTGTGGCTATTATATCGCTTTCGTCCCTTTTTTGTCAAGGCGGGCGGATAAAATTGCCACCGGCATTTCTCCTAAAATCTAAGTCGATTTTTTGTAGTAAACTCCAATTTCTATAAGTGAAACGCCGGTGGCTCTGTCACAGTTGTTACTTACGCTTGGCTTCCTTGGCCTGGATGGCCTCATAGCGCTCGATGGTCTCGCAGGCGGACACATACACAGGGGTATCCACCATGCCGCCGTCCATGGATACGGAGGCCAGGCCCTTGGCCAGGCCCTCTTCCTCAAAGAATTTCTTCACCTTGCGGGCATGGGCGACCGCCTCGTCAGTGGGGCTGTACAGACGGTGGGCAACAGGGATCTGGCTGGGATGGATGATCATGCGGCCCTCGTAGCCCATATCGATGCCGTCCAGGGTATTCTGCTCAAAGTCGGCCATGTTGGAGAAGTCGGCAAAGGGGGCGTCCAGGGCGGTCAGGCCGGCGCTGCGGGCGGCGATGGCCACGATGGAGCGGGCCACCTTCTGCTCGGCGGCCAGGTTGGTGCGCTTGATGCGCATGTCGGCGCAGTAATCCACGGCGCCGAAGAAGGCGGAGACCAGGCGCTTGGAGGCGGTGCAGATCTCATAGGCGTTCATGATGCCGGAGGCGGTCTCCAGCAGCACGCTCATCTTCACGCTGCCCTCGGGCATGCCGTAGCGGTACTCCATCTCGCTGATCTTCCAGTCCAGCCGCTTCACGTCGTCGGCATTGCGGGTCTTGGGCAGGGTGATGCCGTTCAGGCCGGGACGCACAACGGCCTCCAGGTCGTCGTTGGTCCACTCGGTGTGCCAGCCGTTGATGCGGACATACACCTCGCTGCCGCCCTCGGCAGCCATCTTCAGGCTCTCCGCGGTCATCTTGCGGGCGTTTGCCTTCTCCTGAGGGGGCACCGCATCCTCGATATCAAAGGTCACGATATCCGCGCCGGAGGTGGGGGCCTTTGCGATGAAGCGGGGGTTGTTGCCGGGGATGTACAGGCTGGTACGCATGACGTCGTTCAACATGGTAATTTCCTCCTAAAAAATATTATTTTGTATAGTGAAATCAGATCCGCAAAAAAAGAGGCCGCCGGGAGCGCCGCTATTTGGGCTGCCGCACCACGTCGATCACCGTGCCGTCCCGGTACTCCACCACCCCGATGATCCGGTCGGTGAATTCCTGGGGCGCCGGCGTCCCGGTCAGGTGCTCCCCGATGCGCCGGAGCGTATGGATGTCCACCAGGGGCAGTCCGCTGTCCCTGAGCCGCTCCAGCAGATCCGTCCGCCTGGGGTTGACGGCCACGCCGTACTCGGTGACCAGCACATCCACGGTCTCTCCGGGGGTGGTGATGGTGGTCACCCGGTCCCGGACCACGCACAGGCGGCCCTTGAGGAGATTGGTGACGATGATGGTGAGCTTGGCGCCCGCCGCGCAGTCGTTATGGCCGCCGGAGGCGCCCAGGATCACGCCGTCGGAGCCGGTGATCACGTTGACATTGAAGTCGGTATCGATCTCGGTGGCGCCCAGGATCATGACATCCAGGTTATTGACGATGCAGCCCTTGGTGTGGGGGTTGCCGTACAGGGAGGCGCTCATGGCCATATGGCGGGGATCCTCCGCCGCAGACCGGATGGCGTCCAGGTCGAAGCACTGTACATCGAACAGGGCGCGGAACAGGCCCTCCTGAAGCATCTTGACAAAGTAGGAATGGATCCCGCCGGAGCCGAATGCGCCCACCACGCCCTTCTCCTTCATATACTCCCGCACCTCGGCGGCCACGGCCAGGGAGGTCCCGCCCGCGCCGGTCTGGAAGGTCATGCCGTCCTTGATATAGCCCGCCTGGTCGATGAGCCGGGCGGCGTCGCGGGCGATGCGCAGGTTTACCGGGTCGGTGGTGATTTTGGTGGTACCGGAGACAATGCCGTTGGGATCGCCGATGGAGTCCACTTTTACCACGTAATCCACCAGGTTCTGGCCGATCTCGATGGGGCAGGCGGGGTAGGGCACCAGGTTGTCGGTGACCGCCACCACGGTATCGGCAAACTCCGCGTCGGCATAGGCATAGGAAAGATAGCCGCAGGCGGAGGGGCCGTGGGTCCCGTTCAGGTTGCCCATCTCGTCGCAGGTCGGCGCGGCGATAAAGGCCACGTCCACATGCATCTCGCCGCTCTCAACGGCACGGGGCCGGCCGCCGTGGCTGCGGAGGATGGCGGGCTTGCGCAGCTTGCCCTGCGAAATGGCCCGGGCCACCGGGCCGGGGTTGAAGGTATTGACGGAGATCTGGGTGATGACCCCGGACTCGATCAGCGGCACCAGAGGTTCATGGCAGGCAAAGATGCCGGAGGCCGCCAGGTGGATGTCCTGGAAGCCCATGTCCGCAATGGTCTGCATGACCAGATTGGTCACCTTGTCCCCATTGCGCAGGTGATGGTGGAAGGAGACCGTCATGCCGTCCTTCAAGCCGGAGCGCCGGATGGCCTCCTGCAGGGCGACCACCTTCTGCTCTCCGGGCGTCCGGGATTTGACCCGGGCGCCGGTGCGCCGGCGCTCGCCCACGTGGGCAAAGGCGCCGCTGAAATGCTCCACCCGCCCGTAATACTCGATGTAGTCGGGGACCGCCCGATCCGGCGCAGTCCGCCCGGGCGCCGGCACATCGTCGGCACGCGGGAACGAACGCGGCGGTACGCGCCCCAGCTCCGGCGCGCCGCCCGGTTGGGCGGGCGCGCGGCGGAGAAAGACCTCCATCCCGCTGTAATCCAGAAATGCGAGGGCCTCCTCGGTCAAAAGCTCCGCGGCGTCCCGCTCTGCCTCGTCCACACTCTCCCAGAGATCGATGACCACTTCCCGCTCCCCCCGCAGGGGGGCGTTGATGAGGGCCTTGGGGTCGTTGCCGCAGATGGTAAACCGTTGGCTCACGACGCAGTCCCCCCCTTCGCACGGCGCAGGGCGCAGCGTACCCGGGCCCGGATCGCAAAATCCAGCGCGCCGCCGCCGTCCCTGACCTCGATCCGGGCGGCGTCGACCCCCTCGTCGGCCGCCGCCTGGCGCACCGCACGCTCGATCTGGGCGCCGAATTGCTTTGCAATGATAGGCTTTGCCAGGAGCTTGACCGTCAGTTCTTCGGCAGGCGACACCGTGACCAGCACGTCGCTCTTGTTCTCGCTGCCCGCCTGGGCGCTGGTATTCAGCTTCATAGGCGCCTCCCTTTTTAGATGCGGGCCACGCCGCTGTCGCGGGCGGCCCGGGCCACGGCGGCGGCCACCGTCCTGCCCACCCGGGGATCGAAGGCGGCGGGGATGATGTAATCGGCGTTCAGCTCTTCGTCTGAAATGAGGCCCGCCAGCGCCTCGGCCGCCGCGACCTTCATCGCCTCGTTGATGTCGCTGGCCCGCACGTCGAACGCGCCCCGGAAGATGCCCGGGAACGCCAGCACGTTGTTGATCTGGTTGGGGAAGTCGCTGCGCCCCGTGGCCACCACCTTCGCCCCGCCTGCCTTGGCCTCGTCGGGGAAGATCTCCGGCGTGGGGTTGGCGCAGGCAAACAGGATCGCGTCCCGGTTCATGGTCCGCACCATCTCCGTCGTCACCGCGCCGGGCGCCGACACGCCGATGAACACGTCGGCCCCCGCCAGCACCTCCGCCAGGCTGCCCGCCCGCTTCTGCAGGTTGGTCACCCGGGCCATTTCCTCCTTGACGGCGTTCATCCCCTTCTCCCGGCCCGCGTAGATGGCTCCGCTGCGGTCGCACAGCGTCACGTCCCTCACGCCCGCCGCCAGCAGCAGCTTGCAGATGGCGATCGCCGCCGCCCCGGCGCCGTTTATCACCACACGGACCGTCTCCTTCCGCTTCCCCACCACCTTCAGGGCGTTGGTCAGGCCCGCCAGCGTAATGACCGCCGTGCCGTGCTGGTCGTCGTGGAAGATGGGGATATCGCAGCACTCCTTCAGCTTCCGCTCGATCTCAAAGCACCGCGGCGCCGCGATGTCCTCCAGGTTCACGCCCCCGAAGGACCCGGAGATGAGCTGGATGGTGCGCACGATCTCGTCCACGTCGTGGCTCTTGATGCACAATGGGAACGCGTCCACCCCCCCAAACTCCTTGAACAGCACGCACTTGCCCTCCATAACGGGCATCCCAGCTTCCGGACCGATGTCTCCCAGCCCCAGCACCGCGCTGCCGTCGGTCGCCACCAGGCACATGTTCCAGCGCCGCGTCAGCTCATAGCTCTTGTCCACGTCCTTCTGGATCTCCAGGCACGGCTGGGCCACGCCCGGGGTATAGGCCAGGCTCAGGTCGTTCTTGTCCTGCACGCGCACGGTGGAGATCACTTCGATCTTGCCACGCTTGGCGTAATGCAGCTTCAGGCTTTCTTCCGCGATCGGTGTCATTGGCGTCACGCTCCTTATCTTTCTTTGATTGATCCAAACCTGCGCGTTTTCAGCAGATGATCAGGCCGTTGGGCGTGGTGGTCACCCGCTCGCAGCCGTCCTTGGTGATGAGGAAGTTGCTGCAGGCCAGTCCCACCACCTTGCCGTCCACCGCGCCGGGGTGGCAGGCCACGTACATGTTCTCCGCCAGGGCCATGGTCTCGGCAGGAACAAAGGCGGGCCGCTCCACCATGTCGTATCCCTGGCCATGGCCGAAGAGCCGCCCTTCGGGCAGATAGCCGTGGGCCACCAGGTACTCGTTGTTGGCCCGGAACAGGTCGGGGCACTTGGCGCCCGGCTTCATCATGGAGGCGATCAGATCCAGGCACTTGGCCGCGGTATCCGCAGCCTGCACATACTCCTTGGGCGGCTCGCCCAGCACCAGGGTGCGCAGCGCCTCGCTGTAGTAGCCCCCGGGGCCGTTGAGCTCGATGAGCCAGAACATCTTGTCCCCCATTTTGGTGCGGCGGTACTGCCAGGGCACCACGCCCTTCACCGGGGTGTTGGGATCGGTGCCGATGGACACGTTGATGATGCACTCAGCGCCCAGTTCCCCGCCCAGAGCCCGGATATCGTTGGTGATCTCATATTCATAGCGGTCAGGCCGGAAAATGGCGGGCATGGCCGCGTATACCTTGTCATGCACGGCGGCAGACCAGCGGATCCGCTCAATCTCCTCCGGGCTCTTGATGGCCTTGATGTAGTCCACCAGCTCGGTGGCGTCCACAAACTCCACCCCGCCGAGTTCTTCGGTCAGGTATTTATACATGCTGGCCGGGATGGTAGCCAGCGCCACGAAGCCCACTTTCCGGTAATTGCGGCGTTTGATGCTCTCGATCATCAGGTCGGGCACGTAGCGGTCGGTGTAGCACAGGGTCGGCATCATGGGGGTGGCGGGGGCTTCCCCCACGCCCCGGGCCAGCTCGGCCGCGATGCTGCGGGTCCCTACGCCGCCGTGGCCGATAAAGGTCATCTCGTCCTCCCGGTGGAACAGGACGGACAGCGGGTAATCCGCCAGCGGGATATCGGTAAACCAGCGCAGATAGCCGCCCAGCATATTGTCGTAGCCGTTGATCACCAGGCAGTCGATGTCCTGCTCCGTCATTTTGGCCCGCACCGCGCTCCAGCGCCGCTCCAGTTCCTCGTTGGAGATGTGGTAGCGGTAACGCTCCGGCATGTCGTGAACCATAAGTTGGAATCCCCCTTATTTCATTTTGTGAAATCTTATTTCAATCTTTACCTATCATACCACCGCTCCCCGGATTTTGTCAACGCCTTCCTGCGAGAATCTTTGCCTTTCAGGGGGAGGCAGAGCCGGACGCCGCGCGCGGTGATCCGGTCAAATCCAAGATTTTTCGTGCAAAAAATCTGCCGAAAATCGTTGGATGCGCAATCTTCGGCAACGCTTTCTCTTGAATCACTCTATAAAATCCAATTTTAAAATAGTACCTGCTGAGGAAACTGCCTTGCGGTTTCTTCGCACGGCAGCCGCCGTGTCACCGCTGCAGCGGGGCATAAACCGTCCCGCCGGGAGGTGCGCGGGCCGTCCCGCCCGGACTCCTAGTACCCGAACAAAGCCAAAGGGCCCTGAAAGTCTTGGCTTTCAAGGCCCTTTGGCTTTGTTCGGCACCCATTGCACCCCGCCTGGAGAGGTTCAGCCCGGGTAAGACGCCTTCGCCGGCGCGCTGAGGCGCTCATAGAGCGCCGTCTCCCGGCGGAGCTTTGCGGCCAGTTCCGCGCTGTCGAAGCCCGGCGCGGCCCGCCACCGCCAGTTGCCGCCCACGGTGGAGGGGGTATTCATCCGCCCCTCGCTGCCCAGCCCCAGCAGATCCTGCACCTGCACCACGGCGGTATCCGCCGTGCTGGCCCAGGCCGCGCGCATCATACCCCAGTTGGCCCCGTCCGGGTCGTTCAGGCGCAGATAAGCGCGGGCGTAGGCCGCATCCTCCGGGGTAATGGAGGCCAGCCAGCCCAGGGCGGTGTCGTTGTCGTGGGTCCCCACGTACACGACGCTGTTTCGGGGGTAATGATGGGGCAGATAGACCGAGCCGCTGCCGTCCCGGCTGTCGAAGCCGAACTCCAGCACCTTCATGCCGGGAAACCCGCAGTCGTCCCGCAGCCGGTGTACCGATTCCGTCAGGTAGCCCAGGTCCTCCGCAATGATGGGCTTGGGCCCCACCGCCTCCTCCACGGCCTGGAACAGCGCCCGGCCCGGTCCCTGCCGCCAGCGGCCGTTCCGGGCGGTCGCCTCCCCGTAGGGCACCGCGTAATAGGAATCGAATCCCCGGAAATGATCGATGCGCAGCACATCGTAGATTTCGTACTGATAGGCCATGCGCCGTTTCCACCAGGCATAGCCGTCCCGGCTCATGGCGTCCCAGTCGAACAGCGGATTGCCCCAGAGCTGCCCGTCGGCGGAAAAGCCGTCGGGCGGCACGCCCGCCACCTCATGGGGCAGACGGTCCCCGTCCAGCTGAAACTGCTCCGGGTGGGCCCATACGTCCACGCTGTCGCCGGAGACATAGATGGGCAGGTCCCCGATGATCCGCACGCCCCGTCTGCCGGCGCAGTCCTTCAGCGCCCGCCACTGGCGAAAGAAAAGGAACTGCACCCCTTTCCAGAAGGAAATATCCTCCCCCAGGGCCCGCCGCGCCCGTTCCAGCGCCAGCGGCTCCCGATTGCGCAGGGGCGCCTCCCAGTCCTGCCAGGCCGCGCCGCCGTGGGCGCCCTTCAGCGCCATAAACAGAGCGTAATCCTCCAGCCAGAAGGAGTTGTTCTTACAAAAAACAGCAAACTCCGCCGGCGGCGCGGCCAGCAGCCGGGCACAGGCCTTGCGCAGCACTGGGTAGCGCCGTTGGTACAGAAGGCCGTAGTCCACCGCCAGCGCCTGCGCGCCCCAATCCAGCGGCACATACTCCTCCGCCCGCAGCAGGCCGTCCGCGGCCAGATCGTCCAGATCGATCAGATAGGGGTTTCCCGCAAAGGTGGAAAAGCTCTGGTAGGGGGAATCGCCAAAGCTGGTGGGACAGATGGGCAGCAGCTGCCAGTAGGTCTGTCCCGCCGCCTCTAAAAACTCCAGAAAGCGCCGTGCCGCCGCCCCCATGGTCCCCACCCCGAAGGGCGACGGGAGGCTGGTCAGGTGCATCAGGATACCGCTTGCTCTCACATGGATCAGGCCCTTTCCTCTCTCAATTCCCGCGTGCTCTCCCCCGGCAGGAAGCGGTAGGGGATCAGCTCGTGGACCGCCCCCTCCCCCTCGCACACCTGCCGGAGCAGGATCTCCACGCTCCGCCGGGCCATGGTCTCGGCATCCTGGCGGACGGTGGCGAGCTTCGGCACCAAATAGCCGCCCAGCTCGATCCCGTCAAAGCCGACCACGGAGATATCCTCCGGCACGCCCAGCCCCCGGTCATGGAGGGCCCGGATGGCCCCCACCGCCTGCACGTCGGACATGGCGAACACGGCGGTGAGCTCCGGCATCCGGTCCAGCAGATGCCCCATGGCCTCATAGCCGCTGGACATGGCAAAGCGGCTGATCTCATACTGGCGCTCCGCGTCAAAGGCAAGGCCGTGCTCCGCAAACGCCTGCTGCACGCCGAGAAAGCGGGTATACGCAGTGTTGGACGCCTCCATGCACCCGCCGATGATGCCGATCTTCCGATGTCCCAGCACCATCAGCCGCTCCACCGCCTCCCGGGCCGCTCTGGCGTCGTCGGTGCTGACGCTGGACAGGTTGGCAAAGCCCAGGCCGGCAGCCGAGTTGGTCACCAGCACACAGGGCACGCGGACGGGCTGGAAGGCGGCGCGGAACAGCTCCAGATTGGACCCCAGAAACAAGATGCCCTGGGGCCGGCGCTCGCGGCAGACCTGGCGGGCCTGCTCCACCTCGTCGTGGTCCTCGTCCAGATAATAGACGGTACTCGGGTACCCGCTGTCCCGCAGCAGCGCCTGGATATGCTCCACGATGTCGGCAAAGAGCATATTCCGGGAACCCTTGATAATGATGGCCACGCCGCTGCTGGACTGCTGCTTGAGGTGCTTGGCGTTGCTGTTGCGTTTGAAGTGGTGCTCCTCCACCACCGCCAGCACCCGCTGCCGCGCCGCGTCGGACACATTGGGGCGGTCGTTGAGCACCCGCGATACGGTCCCCACGGCGTAGCCGGACAGCTGAGCGATATCTTTGATGGTCAACCCCTTCACCTCCATACTGCTTCCGGGCGCGCTCAGCCCTTGACCGCTCCGGCCACCACGCCCTTGATGATGTGCTTTTGTCCCAGCAGATAGACTACCACGATGGGGAAGATGGTCAGCATGATGCAGGCCATCATGGGCCCCATCTCCACCCGGCCGTAGCTGCCCCGGAAGTACTGGATCAGCATGGAGATGGTGCGGTACTTCTTAATGTCCAGCACCAGCGTGGGCAGCAGATAGTCGTTCCACACCCACATGGCCTCCAGAATGCCCACGGATACCATGGTGGGGCGCAGGATGGGGAAAACCACCTTGAAATAGGTCTGGATAGGATTGCAGCCGTCGATCATGGCGGCCTCTTCGATCTCAACGGGGATGGTCTTCATAAACCCGGTGAACATAAACACCGCCAGCCCCGCGCCGAAGCCCAGATAGATGATGCAGATGTTCCAGGGCGTGTTGAGCCTGAGCTTATCCGCCAGGGAGGAGAGGGTGAACATGACCATCTGAAAGGGGACCACCATAGAGAACACGCACAGATAGTACATGACCTTGGAGGCCGCGGAGTTGACCCGCGTGATGTACCAGGCGCACATGGAGCAGCAGATCAGAATGAGCACCACGGAGGACACGGTGATAAAGGCGGTGTACCCGAAGGAGACCAGAAAGCCCTTGGCGCCGATGGCGTTTGCATAGTTGCTCAGGCCCGCGAAGGTGTCCGCGGTGGGCAGGGTAAAGGCCCCCGAGGTGGTGATGGCGGTCTCCACCTTCAGCGAATTCATAAAGACCATAAAGATGGGGTACAGATAGATCACGCACACGACGGTCATCAGCACCGTCCAGAATGGGCTGTTGGCAAAAGAGCGGCGTTTGCTTTTCATCACTGTTGCACCTCCCGGGAGCGGGTAGCCCGCAGCTGGATGAGGCCGATGGCCACCACCAGCACGAAGAAGATGACCGCTTTGGCCTGTCCGATGCCCTTCCACTGGGGCCCGGAGCGGGCGTAAAAGGTATTGTAGATATTGTAGGCCAGCATCTCGGTGGTGTGGCTGGGCTCGCCCTTGGTAAGGGCCAGGTTCTGGTCAAAGAGCTTAAAGGAATTGGTCAGGGTCAAAAACACGCAGATGGTGATGGAGGACATGACCATGGGGATCTTGATCTTCCATAGCGTCTGCCAGGAGGTGGCCCCGTCGATCTGGGCGGCCTCCAGCAGGTCGCCGGGCACGGACTGGAGGCCCGCGATATAGATGATCATCATATAGCCGATCTGCTGCCAGGCCATAAGGATGATCAGCCCCCAGTACCCGGCTGCGGTATTCAGGGCCAGCAGGGGCTTGCCCGCCAGGGAGAGCACGCAGTTGATCAGGATCTGCCAGATGTAGCCCAGCACAATGCCGCCGATGAGGTTGGGCAAGAAAAAGATGGTGCGAAACACATTGGTGCCCTTGATGGCCCGGGTCAGCAGCAGGGCCACCAGAAAGGCCAGCACGTTGATCACCACGGTGCTCACCGCGGCAAAGAGGACGGTGAACCAGAAGGAGTAGGTGAAGGTGCTGTCCGCAAAGGCCTTCAAATAATTGCCGATGCCCACCACCTGCGCATTGCCCACCGTGGTGAACCTGCAGAAGGACAGATAGAGCCCCTGGACAAAGGGGATGAGAAAGCCGATGATAAAGGCCGCCAGGGTAGGCAGGACGAAGATGGGGAAATACCGTTTGAGCGCTTTTTCCATGGTGGGTGTTCCCTCCTTTTCTCGGGTCGGGCCCGGTATGCCGTACGCCGGCAAAGCCGGGTCCGCAGCTCCGGTAGCCTTGGATAAAGGCGCGTTCGGCCGCGCCCTCATCGAAAGCCGCCGGGTTTGGAAAAGGGGGAGCCAACGCTCCCCCTTTTCCGGCGGTAACAGCCTCAGCCCTGGCTGAGCTGATATTCAGTGGCCCAGCCGTCCACAAAGGCGGAGACCACGCCGTCCCAATTGGCGTCGGTCTGGTCGGCGGCGTAAGCGGTAAGGGCGGAGCCCACGCCGTTCTTCCACTCCTCAGAGGGCATGGTGGGGAAGCACCAGTCCACGGACTTCTTGCCGGCGGCGATGTACTGGTCCGCGATCCCGACCAGGTAATTGGTGGAGGGCTTGGCGGACCGGAAGGGGCAGACAAAGCCCATGTCGTCGGCCAGGGAAGTGGTGCCGGTCTCAGAGGTGACGACCCAGTACAGGAAGTCCAGGGTCGCCTGGATGTCGGCGGGGTCGGCCTGGCTGTTGACGCACCAGTAGTTCTCAGAGCCGGTGCACAGGCCCTGGTTCTCCTCGCCGTCCACGCCGATGTAGATGGGCAGCATATCCAGGTTCTCGTCGCCCAGGGAGGATACGTCGCCGTAAGCCCAGGTGCCGTTCTGATAGAACACGGCCTGGCCGTTCACGAACTCCGCGACCGCGTCGTCGCCGGTCTTGGCGGAGAGCTCGGCGGGAGCGCAGGTGGCGTTGTTGATGTACAGGTCCCAGATGGCGCGGTAGTTGTCCAGATAGGTGCCGTTGATGGCGTCGGCGTGCACGCCCTCGGCCTCGTACTCATAGTAGATGGGCAGGTTGGCCAGATGGGTCTTGAAGCGCCAGTCGGAGGAGCCGTCCATACCGGCGGAGGTGAACGCGGAGAAGCCCAGCTCGTCCTTGCGGGCGGTGATATCTTCCGCCACGGCCTTCAGCGCGGCGAAGTCGGTGATCTCGTCCATGGAGTGGCCGGCCTGCTCCAGCAGCGCCTTGTTGACGATGATGCCGTAGGTCTCGATGACATAGGCGATGCCGTAGACCGCGTCCGCGTCCTTCAGGGCGAAGTCGTCGCTGGTCAGCTCGCCGTACAGGGCGGAGCCGGACAGGTCATAGCAGTAATCCTTCCAGTTGGCCAGCCCCACGGGGCCGTTGACCTGGAAGAGCGTGGGAGCCTCGCTCTTGCCCATCTCAGCCATCAGTTGGGTCTCGTATTGACCGGACGCCGCGGTGACCACGGTGACGGGCACGCCGGTCTCGGCGGTGTAGGCTTCGGCCAGGGCCTGCCACTGCTCATCCTGCTCGGGCTTGAAGTTCAGGTAATAGACGGAGCCGTCCGCAGCGGGGGCTGTGGTCTCGGGAGCGCCGGTCTCCGGCGCGGCGGTGCCGGGCGCAGGGGTGCCGGAGGTCCCCCCTCCGCCGCATCCGGCCAGCAGGCCAATGAGCATTGCGCCGGAAAGTGCAAGAGCAAACAGTCGCTTTTTCATTCTGATATTCCTCCTGTTCAGTATGGTTGCGGATGGTTGGAAACGTTTCATGGAAACGTTTCCAACCTCTGCGTTTCTATGCTACTCCCCTTTCTTCAAAAATGCAAGCGGATTTTGCGCACTTTCCATAATTTTAGCATTTCACCAAATTTTCATTCGTCTAAGTTGTACAAAACGCCGTCTCTTTTTTTCGCTTCGCCCCGGGCCCATCCTCCCCCATTGCCCTGCGGCCCAAAACACGCTATAATAATGGCCATGGAACCCATGGTTTTGCGGCCGATGCGCGCGGCGCCAGCCGCATCCAGCGGAAGGAGGCGCCTGATATGGCAAAACGGAACGCCCGCAACACCCGGGGCAGGATCGTAGGGGCGGCATGGCAGTTGTTTTATGAGCAGGGCTACGAGCATACTACGGTAGAAGAGATCATCGAGCTCTCCCACACCTCCAAGGGCTCCTTTTACCACTACTTTGACGGCAAGGACGCCCTTCTGAGCACGCTGAGCGACCTGTTTGACGAGAAGTACGAGACCCTGCGGGCGGCCATGGACCCCTCCATGCCCGCTCTGGAGCAGCTGCTCTTCCTGAATGCGGAGCTGTTTTCCATGATCGAAAACAGCGTGTCCATGGAACTTCTGGCCCGTCTGCTGTCCACTCAGCTGGTCACCAGCGGGGAAAAGCATCTGCTGGACCATAAGCGCACCTATTACCGCCTGCTGCGGCGCATCATCGCCGACGGCCAGGCCAGGGGAGAGCTCTCCACACGCCGCAGCGTCAACGAAATGGTAAAGCTCTACGCCCTGTGTGAGCGCGCCCTGATGTACGACTGGTGCCTGTGCGGCGGGGAATACTCCCTGCGGGACTATGCCGCCTCCGTACTTCCGAATTTTTTGAGCGGCTTTTTGCCCGAAGTCTAGTCTCTTTTTCGTCTGTCTGCTTTTCCTTGATCTTTCAATAAAAAACGTATTTTTATCATGTAGGGTATAGACTGTAGTCTATACCCTATTCTGTATTGTAGTCTATTTTTTGCCGTGGTATGATAACCCCATTCTTGTTTCGCCCGGCTCTGCGCGGTGTGTGCCGCAGGCGGGCGGAAACGGTACTTTTGGGAGGGAAAGCAATGACCACGGAACAATTCTGCATCATCGCAGCCATCGTCATCTACCTTTTGGGGATGGTCTATGTGGGCTTTTACTTCAGCCGTAAGGGCGGCGGCTCGTCTTCCGACGAGTTCTACCTGGGCGGGCGGAAGCTGGGGCCCATCGTCACCGCCATGAGCGCGGAGGCTTCGGACATGAGCAGCTGGCTGCTCATGGGCCTGCCCGGCGTGGCCTACCTGTGCGGCATTGCCGACGCAGGCTGGACTGCCATCGGCCTGGCCGTGGGCACCTATCTGAACTGGCTCATCGTGGCAAAGCGGCTGCGCCGCTATTCCACCCAGCTGGGCGCCATCACCATCCCCAGCTTCTTTTCCCTGCGTTACCGGGACGAGCGCCACGTGCTCACCTGCATCGCCGCCATCCTCATCCTTATTTTCTTCATTCCCTACACTGCCTCCGGCTTCAAGGCGGTGGGCACCCTGTTCAACAGCCTGTTCGGCGTGGATTATCACACCGCTATGATCGTGGGCGCCATCGTCATCATCGGTTATACCGTGCTGGGCGGTTTTCTGGCGGTGTCCACCACCGATCTCATCCAGAGCATCGTCATGTCCATCGCCCTGGTGGTCATCGTCTTCTTCGGCATCCAACAGGCAGGCGGGTGGGAGGCCGTACTGGATCACGCCGCCGGTCTCAGCGGCTACCTGAGCATGACGCAGAGCCACGACGCAGCCTCCGGCGCCGCCGTCCCCTATGGCGGCCTGTCCATCCTCTCCACCCTGGCCTGGGGCCTGGGTTACTTCGGCATGCCCCATATCCTGCTGCGCTTTATGGCCATTCAGGATGAGGGCAAGCTGCGTCTGTCCCGCCGCATTGCCTCTATCTGGGTGGTCATCTCCATGTTCGTGGCCATCCTCATCGGCATCATCGGCTACGGCGTCTCCAGGGCGGGCAAGATCCCCCAGTTCGCCTCCAGCGCCGAGTCGGAGACGGTGGTCATCCGCCTGGCCGACCTGCTCAGCCGGAACGGCGTGCTCTTTGCCCTGCTGGCCGGCGTGGTGCTGGCGGGCATCCTGGCCTGCACCATGTCTACCGCCGACTCTCAGCTGCTCACCGCCGCCTCCAGCGTATCCCAGAATCTGCTGCAGGACGTCCTGCACATCCGGCTGAGCGCCAAGGCCGCCATGCTGGCCGCCCGCGTCACCGTCATTGCCATTGCCGTGGTCAGCGTGGCGCTGGCCTGGGACCCCAACAGCTCGGTATTTACCATCGTCTCCTTCGCATGGGCGGGCTTCGGGGCCGCCTTCGGCCCGGTGGTGCTCTTTGCCCTGTTCTGGAAGCGCAGCAACCAGTGGGGCGCGCTGGCCGGCATGGTGGCGGGCGGAGGGATGGTGTTTCTCTGGAAGTACCTGATCCGTCCCCTCGGCGGCGCGTGGGACCTCTATGAACTGCTGCCCGCCTTTCTGGTGGCCTGCGTGGCCATCGTGGCCGTGTCCCTGCTCACCCCGCCCCCTTCTGCGGAGATCTGCGGGAACTTCGAGCAGGTCAGGCACACGAAGTGACAACCGCCCCGCCGGCTGCCGCAGCAGCCGGCGGGGCGGTTCGATCTCCCGGTTGCACATTTTCCCATTTGCAATTATAATACTGTCTGCCGGGACGGCCGCCGCTTAGCCTTACAAAGACGTCCGCTTCCTCCGCGCCCGCCGTGCCTGCGGGCGCGGGTCCAGCTTCCTAATGCCTTTATTTCAATTTACGGAGGAGTGTGCTCCATGACCAAACCTGTTCTGGTCGTTATGGCCGCCGGTATGGGCAGCCGGTACGGCGGCCTCAAGCAGATCGACCCCGTGGGAAACCACGGCCAGCTGATCATCGACTATTCCATCTACGACGCCCTGCGCGCCGGTTTCAAGCGGGTAGTCTTCGTCATCAAGCGCGAACTCGAGGATCACTTCCGATCCGCCATCGGAGCGCGTCTGTCCCGGGTCATCGACGTACAATACGCGTATCAGGAGCTGAGCGACCTGCCGGAGGGCTACGCCGTTCCCGCCGGCCGTGTAAAACCCTGGGGCACCTGCCATGCCGTGCTGGCCGCCCGGGGCCTGGTGGACGGCCCCTTTGCCGTCATCAATTCCGACGATTACTACGGCCCGGAGGCCTTTCGTACCATATACGATTATCTCTCCCGCCACACGGACCGGCCCGGCTGCTATGAATACGCCATGGTGGGCTACCTTCTGGGCAATACCGTGACCGAGCACGGCCATGTGGCCCGCGGTGTCTGCCGCGAGGATGCCGGGCACTATCTGGAACAGGTGGTGGAACACACCCACATCGAGCCGGAGGGCGCGGACGCCCGCTTTACGGAAGACGGCGGGCAGACCTGGACCCGTCTGAGCGGCGGCACCATCGTCTCGATGAACCTGTGGGGCTTCACCAACAGCTTTCTTTCCGAAGCACAGCGGCGCTTCCCCGCTTTTCTGGACCGGGCCCTGGCGGAAGACCCGCTCAAAAGCGAGTATTTTCTTCCCAGCGTCGTCAGCCAGCTCATCGACGCCGGCAAGGCCCGGGTCAAGGTACTGCGCAGCGCCGAGAAATGGTACGGCGTCACGTATCGGGAGGACAAACCGGCGGTGGTGGCCGCCATCGCGGAAAAAACCGCTGCCGGGCTCTATCCCGACGACTTGTGGGCAACCGTCTGAGCCTCCGATTGACGGTAAGCAGGCGCCCTGTTCCCTGCCGCGGCAGGGAACGGGGCGCCTGCTTTTCCGCTTTGGACCGGGCCGCCCGGCCATTTCCTTTCCCGGCGCTGCAGGTATCGCTACTGTTCCGGCCCCAGCACCACCGGCTGGAGCTGACGGCCCTGGAGGGCCGCCTCGATGGCGGCGTTCACCCGGGAGAAGTCCGCCACCAGAGAGGTCGGTTTCCCCACCGGATCATCCTGCCGGAAGGGGACGAAATAGACGTTCTTTTTGTCCATCAGCGCGCCGATATGTTTGGCGCTGGCCGCCAGGGCGTCGTTGGTGGAAATGGCCAGCACCAGCGGCGCGCCGTTGCGCAGATGGGCCTTTGCCGCCATGGTCACCGTGGTGTCGGTGATCCCGCAGGCCAGCTTGGCCAGGGTGTTGCCCGTGCAGGGACACACCAGCAGCACATCCAGCAGATGCTTGGGCCCGATGGGCTCCGCCTTCGGGATCGAGTCGATCACCCGCCGGTCGCAGATGCGCTCCATCTCCCGCATATGATCGTGGGCCGCGCCGAAGCGGGTGTCCAGGGCCGCGCTGGCCTCGGAGACGATGGGCGTCACGTCTCCGAAGCGGGCCTTGACCTGCTCCAGCGCGCTCATGGCCTGGCCGTAAGTACAAAAGGAGCCGCAGAAAGCGAACCCCACGCGTATTTGTTCCATGTTCACACTCCCAACTCGTGAAGGATGTTGTAGATCGTGATCTTGATGCTCTTGCCCGCCGTCACGGGGGCCACCTTTCCGGGCAGCGAGAGCGCCCATATCACCTTCACTCCCAGGCGCGCCGCCGCCTCCAGGTCCACGCCGCCGGGCTTGGAGGCCAGGTCGATGACCAGGCAGCCCGGGCGCAGGTCCTCCAGGTCTTCCTCGCTCAGGATGCGGGCGGGCACGGTGTTGACCACCAAGTCGTAGCAGCACAGCCAGCCTTCCAGCTGTCCGGTGTGCTCGATGCCGTAGCCGCAGCTCTCCGCCCAGGCCAGGTCGGCAAACTTGCGCGCCGCCACGCTGACCTTGGCCCCCAGCCCCGCCAGCCGCTGGGAGAGCGCCCGCCCCAGCCGTCCATAGCCGATGACCAGCGCCCGTGCGCCGTGGATGGTGATGGGCAGCTCCTCCATGGCGATCTGGATGGCCCCCTCTGCGGTGGGCACCGCATTGCCGGCCGGACACAAAACAGGCCGTCCGGCCCGGCATCCCCTCGGGACCTCAGCCGCCTGCAAAAGCTGGCACAGTTTTTGCATCTATTTTCAGCAGTCCCCGGCGCTTCCGTCCGTACCTTGTTCCAGGGGCGGCCGTGTTCCGCCGGATGGCATACCAGAACACAAACAGAAAGGATGGACCCACCATGCAGTATGATTTCGACCAAATCGTAGACCGCTCCCAAAACCACGCCGCCAAGTACGATGAACGGGCCAAAAAATTTGGCACCGCCGATGTGATCCCCCTGTGGATTGCGGACATGGACTTCAAGACCGCTCAACCCATCATCGACGCCCTGTCCGCCCGGGCCCAGGAGGGCATCTGGGGCTACACCGCCCGCCCGGACAGCTATTTTGAGGCCATCCGCAGCTGGCAGAAGCGCCGCCACGGCTGGGACATCGACCCGGACCTCATGAGCTTCAGCCCGGGCGTGGTGCAGTCCATCAGCGCCATGGTAAAGCTCTTCACCCCCGAGGGCGGCAGCGTATTGATCCAGACCCCCGTTTACTCCGAGTTCTATGACATGACCGAGGCCTGGGGCCGCCGGGTGGTGGAGAGCCCCTTTGCCGAGCGGGCCGGGCGCTGGTGCGTGGATTGGGCGGACTTTGAGGCCAAGCTGGAGCAGTCCGACCTGTTTCTCCTGTGCAGCCCCCACAACCCGCTGGGCATCGTCTGGACCCCCGAGGAGCTGGAGCGCATGGCCCGGCTGTGCATGAAGCACCATGTGGTGCTGTTCTCCGACGAAATTCACTCCGACCTGGTCTTCCACGGCAAACGGCACACCCCTGTGGCCGCCCTGTCCCCGGAGATCGCCCGGTTTGCGGTCACCGGCATTTCGGGCACCAAGACCTTCAATCTGGCCGGACTCCAGGCCAGCACCGTGGTCTTCCCCAACGCCCACATGAAGCAGGTGTTTGACCGCTACTGGCAGAACATGGACATCCACCGCAACAACGCCTTCTCCCTCACCGCCATGGAAGCCGCCTTCACCGGCGGCGAGGAGTGGCTGGAGCAGCTGCTCCCCTATCTGAGCGCCAACCTGGACTTTGTAGCCGGCTTTTGCGCCCGGCGCATTCCGAAAATCAAAACCTGGGCTCCCGACGCCACCTACCTCATGTGGCTGGACTGCCGGGCGCTGGGCCTGAGCAATGGGGAGCTGCATGACTTTATGATCCATAAGGCCGGTCTGGGGCTCAACGACGGCAGCAGCTTCGGCCGGAGCCTGAACGGCTTCATGCGGCTCAACGCCGCCTGTCCCAGAAGCGTGCTGAAACAGGCCATGACTCAGCTGGAGGCGGCCGTGAACGCTTTGTAAGGAGCGCGCACGCGCCTGCCGCGGCGGAACACGGTTCCGGTTTTTCCGCTGCGGCGGCGAACCTCTGAGGGGCTTTTCGACAAACTGACGCGCCCGCCGGATCTCCGGCGGGCGCGTTTTACGGGTTTCGGGCGGAATGCTATCGATCGTTTCGACACAGGTCCTCCAGGGACTCCCGGCGTACCGCCACATAGTGCTCGCCGCCGCCCCGGAGCATGACAATGGGCGGACGGGGCAGGCGGTTATAGTTGGAGGCCATGGAGTAGTTGTAGGCGCCGGTGGTACACACGGCCACGATATCTCCCCGGCCCACGCTGGCGGGCAGCATCACGTGCTCCTGGATGATATCGCCGCTCTCGCAGCAGCGGCCCACCACCGAGCATTCAAAGCCGGCCGGCTCGTTCATCTTGTTGGCCAGCAGGCAGGTGTAGCTGGCTCCGTACAGGGCGAAGCGGGGGTTGTCGGGCATGCCGCCGTCGACCGACACGTAGTTCTTGTACCCAGGGATCTTTTTGACGGTTCCCGCGGTGTACAGGGTCATGCCCGCCGCGCCCACGATGCTGCGGCCGGGCTCCATATGGATCTCCGGCAGGTCGATCTCCAGCCGGGCGCAGGCCTGCCGGATGGCGGCGGCCACCTCGCCCACCTTGGTGTCCACATCCAGATCGGGGTCGGATTCCACATAGCGTACGCCGTAGCCGCCGCCCAGATCCAGCTGCTGGGCCATGTAGCCGTACTTGTTCTTCATGGCGGCCACGAATTCCAGCATGATGACGGCGGCGCGCTCAAACACGTCCTCGGCAAACACCTGGGAGCCCACATGGCAGTGGAAGCCCACCAGCTCCACATGGGGCTGCTGCAGCGTAAAGGCGGTGATCTCTTCCGCCTGGCCGGTCTCGATGGCGCTGCCGAATTTGGAGTCCACCTTGCCGGTGGCGATGGCCTCGTAGGTGTGGGGATCAATCCCCGGAGTCAGACGCAGCAGCACCTTTTGCCGAACGCCCCGGCGGGCCGCCTCGGCTTCGATGGCGCGGATCTCCTCCACATTGTCGGCCACGAAATAACCGATGCCGTTTTCCATGCTGTAGCGGATGTCCTCATCGGTCTTGTTGTTGCTGTGAAAGTAGGCGCGGCTGAGGTCGTAGCCCGCCTGAAGGGCGGTGTAGATCTCGCCGGAGGACACCACGTCGATGCCCATCTGTTCTTCCTTCATGATCTCGTAGATGCGCTTGAAGGAATTTGCCTTGCTGGCGTACAGGGGACGGGCGCGGTCGCCGAAATGCTTTTGGAACGCGGCGGCGTAGACCCGGCAGTTCTCACGGATCTTGTCCTCGTCCATCAGGTACAGGGGGGTGCCGTACTGCCGGGCCAGCTCCACCGTGTCCTGCCCGGCAAAAAGCAGGCGTCCACTTTCGGAAACGGTAATATTATCACAGATCATATGGTTCTTCCTTTTCTTTCGGTTCCATTCAATAGTGTGTGGGGGAGGGGGAGCCGGGGCGCGGCGCGCTGCGGCCCCGCGCCCCGCTCTCGCTGGGGAGAGGGAGGAAACAAGAATATCAGTGTTACTTGCCAGCGGAGGTCTTCTTGGCGATGGCCCTGTCCAGCCAGTCCTTTCCATCATTAAAGCGGGAGACGATGTAGCAGACGACATAGTCGCCAGCGGAGTTGATCATCGTGGCGGGAGGATCGACCAGATTCCCGATGGCCACCAGGATGGGGAAGGCCACATCGATCTGAGCGGGGAAAAAGATAGATGCGATGATGTATTCGCCAATGTAGCCGCCGCCGGGCACGCCGGACATGCCCACGGAGGACAAGACCGCAACGCCCACGACCAAGGGCAGCATACTCCAGTGAAAGGGCTGCCCCAGCGCCCCCAGCACGAAGGCGATCTTCAGCACACAGGAGAAGCAGGAGCCGTCCATGTGCATGGTAGCGCCCAGGGGGCAGACCATGTTGGCGACATCCTCGTCGATACCGGTCTCGCGGGCTTCCTCCACGTTGGTGGGGATGGTAGCCACGGAGGAACAGGTGCCCAGGGAGACGATGGCGGGCCGGGCGATGTGCTTAAACATGGTCTTGATGCCGTGTCTGCCGCCGCCGAACCAGGCGAACAGGGGGAAGGCCGTGAAGATGTAGATGAAGCACAGCGGATAGTATACCGCCATGGCGCGTCCATAGGCAGTGGTAACGGAGGAGCCATAGGTAGCGACCAGATCGGCGAAAATGGCGAAGAAGGCGATGGGGGCGTACTTGGTGATGATGTTGATGAATTTCATCATAACATCGGACAGGGACGACAGCCACTGGCCTACCAGGCTGTCGGGGCCGCCAGCCATGTTCGTGGCGAAGCCGAACAGGATGGAGAATACAATCAGGGGCAGCATGGCCTTGCGGCTCAGCAGACCTACGAAGTCGGAAGCCGTGAAGAAGTTCACGAGCATGTCGGAAATAGAGGCGTACTCGCCAATTTGCTCAGAGGTCATGTTCTGCCAAGGCTCCAGGACCGGGGGAAATATCTTCATCAGCACAAACATGATGACGGCGGCGATCGCGCCGGTAACGATAAAGGTGGCCACGGTGGTGCCCATGATCTTCCCCGCGCGGCCACGGCTCCTCATGTTAGCGATAGATCCGGCGATCGAGGCAAACACCAGGGGTACCACCACGCAGAACATCATGTTGATGAACACAGTACCCAAGGGCTTAATCGTATGGCCGAAGTCGGGAGCAAACCAGCCCACGATACAGCCCAAGACCATGCCGCCCAACATCAGCGCCAGAAAAGCATAGTTCTTTCTGACGGAGTTTTTGTCGAGTGTTACTTTGTTACTCATTACATTCTCTACCTCTCAAAAGAATATTTTGGGTAATAAGTGGGCCTTACATGATGATGATAAGCGTATCATCCTTGAGCGTCTGAAGAATCTTCACCATCACGTCGCGGGGCACGGACACGCAGCCCGCCGTCCCGTTTCCGGTGCTGCAGTGGAAGAAGATCGCGGAGCCGCTGCCGGGCGTGCAGGAGTTGTTGTAATCGATGGCGACGGCGTACTCGTAAGCCACCGTCTCGCCGATCAGGTGCTCGGCGCTGTCCCAGACCACGCCGCCGGTCTCGCTGGCCCGGACCAGCTGGTTGTAATACTCGCTCTCGGGGTCGTCCACCCAGTACTCATCCTCGGTCAGTTTCAGGTAATCGCGGGTGCTGCCGGGGTCGTCCGCCACGCCGAAGGCCTGGCCCAGCGTATAGATGCCCCGGGGCGTGCAGCCGTCGCCCTCGTGCTTGTCGCTCGTGGTGCCGTTGCGGCCCACGAAGGCCTCGTCGGTGGTCAGGACCTGCTTCCAGAAATTCCCGTCGTTTTCATACAGAGTGACCGTCGCCTCGGGCGCCCCGTCCGCGTGGGGTTTGACCAGGATGCAGGACGAAATGGCGGGAGTGGTCATGCCTTCGGTACCCGTGGACAGTTTGACCTGCTGATTTTTCTGGTCCCATTCAACGTCAAGGCCGGCGGCATCGCTCACCGCGCGCACGGGGAGGTACGTCGTGCCGTCGATGGCAAAGGGCTCGACGGCCATTCCGTTTGCATCCTTGAGATCCACCATCTTTCCGTCCAAAGAGACCTTGATGTTGTTGAAGTAAAGGTCCTTGCTCACGGTGCCGGATACGGCCAATGCGGTGGCCATCATTCCAAGTGCCATACATGCGATGATAGCTGCTGATCCAACTTTTTTTAGAAAACGCTTCATGATAGAACTCCTCCATTTCTTTTTTACCACACAGCTGAACGAAAACCGGGGGGCACTCTCCCGGTACCCAGACAACCCTGCGGCGCGTTCTTTTTATGTAACGTCCTTACGGACCTACATACACTTTAATCGCACAGCTCCTCGTCGGTGACCTCGCCCTTGGCCACAATATTGGTGGGCCCGGTCAGCAGCAGGTTTTCGATCTCGTTCCCCCGGCGGTCGATATCCACGATGAGCTCGCCCCCGGGCATCGTTACGCGGACCCCCGTCCCGCTGACCTTGCCCTGGAGCGTCAGCACCGTGACCACCGAACCGGTGCCGGTACCGCAGGCGTAGGTAAAATCCTCCACGCCCCGCTCGTAGGTGCGCTCATAGACCTGGTCGGGTCCGGTGACCTCATAAAAGTTTACGTTCGCGCCCTTGGGAAACGCGGGGTGATACCGCATCCGCCGGCCCAGGTCGAACAGCGCCCGGTCCGGATACGCCCTGAGTCCGGAAATCGGGACTGCCGCATGGGGAAGGCCCGGGTTCCCCAGCTCCACATAGGCGCAGTCATAGACCGTCCCGTCCACCTCGATGGGCGCATTCAGCCTGACGGTCGTGGGATCGTTGAGGCGGATCTGATACCGCCGCCGGTCGATCCTGCGGCCGGTGACCAGGCCTGCGGTGGTCTCGACCCGCTGCACCTCGCCGGCCAGGCGGTTTTCATAGCCGTAGCGGCAGATACAGCGGGCGCCGTTGCCGCACATCTCGCCCAGGCTGCCGTCCGAGTTGTAAAACAGCATCCGGTAGTCGGCGTCCCCCCGGGCCGGCTCCACCACCATCAGTCCGTCGGCGCCAATCGACAGATGCCGCTCGCACAGAAGCCTGGCCAGGTCCCCGAACCGCTCCACGGGGATCTGCTCCCGGATATTGTCGATGATGATAAAATCATTGCCCGCCCCGTTCATTTTCCAAAACTGCATGGAATGACACGCTCCTTTCGTTCCGACCCCGTCGGCTTCTGCCCATTCTATGTGCAAATTCTCTGCCAAGCTCCGCATGCCGCTTATTTTTGTCTGAAAGAGCAAATGGCCTGCCCTGCCTTTTGTCTATATCGCCCATCTCCAGGCCGCTTCCTGTCGTCTCGCCCCCGGATAACGCCGGCACGTCCCTTTCGCCCCACAAAAAAGGTTCTGATTTCGGGACTCCTTTTCCCGAAATCAGAACCTCTTTCTCTTTGACAGCGTCTCGGCTCATTCGATCTGGTATTCCTTCAATTTTCCATAGAACACCGTTTTGGACAGCCCCAGCTGCTCCATGGCCCGGCTCCGGCTGCCGCCGCACTGGGCCAGCGTCTGCCGGATGATCTTTTCTTCTTCGATCTTCAGCCGCTCCTTCAGCCCCATTCGCACCGGCTCGCTCTCCAGGCGGATCTGCTCGGCGTAGATGATGTCCGACTCGGACAGGGCTACGGCGCTCTCCAGCACGTTTTCCAGCTCGCGGATGTTGCCGGGCCAATCATAGGCGATCAGCTTGCTGAAGGCCTCGCCGGACAAATTCTTTCTGGTCACACCGTATTTCTGCTGGATCTTTTCCATCAGGTTGTCGATGATAAAGCAGATGTCCTCCGGACAGCTGCGCAGGGGCGGCAGCTCCAGAGAAAAGGCGCTGAGCCGGTAGTACAGGTCCTGGCGGAAGCGCCCGGCGGCCACATCCTCCTTCAGATTGCGGTTGGTGGCGGCCAGGATGCGCACGTCCACCGGCACCATCTTGGTGGAGCCCACCCGGCAGACCACCTTGTTCTGGATCACGTTGAGCAGCTTGGCCTGGATATTCAGCGGGATCTCGCCGATCTCGTCCAGAAAAATGGTGCCCCCGTCGGCCTCCTCAAAGAATCCGGCCTTTCCCTTGGGACTGGCGCCGGTAAACGCGCCGCCCACATAACCGAACATCTCGCTTTCAAACAGGGTCGGCGCAATGGTGGAGCAGTCCACGGTGACGAAGGGCCCCTTGCGGGGCTGCGCCTGGTGGATCGCCCGGGCCAGGAAGGATTTCCCCGTACCGCTCTCGCCGGTGATGAGCACGTTGCAGTCCAGCTGGGAGAGCTTATAGGCATGGTGCCGGGCCGAGGCCGTGGCGGTGCCGATGCCGAACAGCGCGGCAAAGGCGTTTTCATCCGGCCGCACGCTGCGCTCCGTCTCCCGGTATTTCCGCTCTGCGGACTTGATGGCGTTGTTTCGCTCCATGATCGTGACCCGGATATCCTCAATGTTCCGGAACTTCACGATCACGCTCTCCGGCAGCGCGCCGCCGGGCACCGGCAGGATGGAGGCGATCAGCTCAAAGCCGTTGATCTCGTACTCCATATCCTCGTACTGCGGCACCTGGCCGCTCATCACCTGTGCCAGATGGCGTTCAAAGCGTTCGCCCTCAAAAAATTCCCGAAAATGATAGCCCTCGACCTTGATCTCGAAGTCGGGGCTCTTTGCGATGTACGCCCCGCCCCGCAGCAGGTTGCCCACGCCCTCCCTTCGGGCGGAGTAGCCGTTTTCCTGCCAAAATTTCACCTGCCCCGTCTTGCCGTCGATCACCACAATCTGTCCGATGGAGCGAAAATAGCGGATGACGTATTCGGTCTCTCCCACCGCCGCCAAAGCGATCCGGTTGCCGATGGACGCCCGGACCGCGGTCCCTTGATGGACCGACTCCAGGCGCAGGACGTCCGCATCCCTGCCGGGCAGGAATTTATAGGCCGGCTTGCTCCCAGGCAGGTCAAAAGCGCCGATGGCCACAAACATATCGCCGGAGCGGATCTTCCTATCCTGAATGCCCAGGCGTTCCAGATCGGCGGGACGCAGATTCCCATCGTCGGCGCCGATGGCGCTGTCCGCCACGATCACCAGGTCCCCCGGCTCCAGCCGCCCGGCCGCATGGGAATACTGGCTGTGATTGAACAGTCCAAACCGGTTTTTTGCCTGCCGGTTGATGTGTGTGATGATCCCCTCCCGGTCCAGCGTAAACATTGCGTGGGAGGAGGAATTCATAACACTTTGCAGCAGATCCATCCGGCACGCTCCTTTCCCATATCCGCGTTTTGTGTTCTTTATCTTACAATGTCTGATTATTATTTGCAAGCAGTATCCTGCGGCGGGCCGTCCCCCGCCGGAACGCCCCCTCCGGTACAGACCCGAAAGACGACGGGCAGCTCCGCCACCTCAACGAGAAGCTGCTCCGGATAAACCGTGATGCGCCGGATCGCCTCGTCCAGGACCGCGTCCGAGCCCGCCAGCTCCCGCTCCGCCAGCTCCGCCACCCGGGCCCGGCGCTCCGCCCCGGTCTCTTCAGCGTCCGCCCCCTGTTGCTCCAGCCGCTCCAGCTGCTCCTGCAGCTGTTTCATCTCCTCCTCGTACCGCTCCACCATGCGGCGCATATCGCCGCCGGCAAGGTCGCCGTCCAGGAATGCCTCCAGGGCCCGTTCCTTTCGCTCCGTCCTGCGCTGCAAGGCCCTGCGGATCGGCTCCGCCCCGCCGGCGGCGTCCGGCTGCGGCCGCTCCAGCGCCCGCACCAGCTCCTCCGTGACGGCCCGGCCGTCCAGGCCAATTGCCCGCAGCACCCCGCGGGCACAGGCAAGAAGGTCCTGCGCGGGCACCGCCCGCATCCGGCAGGCATGCCCGCCCTCCAATCGCCCCCGGCAGACAAAACGCTGGTATTCCGTCCCGTCCGCCCGGCGCGTCCGCTTCAGGGTAAAGCTTTTTCCGCAGGCCCCGCAGCGGATCTTCCCGGAATACCAGTAGCGGGCGGAAAACCTGCCCTTGTCCGCCGCCAGGCCCGCCCGCCGGGCCAGCTCCGCCTGCACGGCCTCGAACTGCGTCCGGCTGACGATGGCCTCGTGGTGGTCCCGCAGGCAGAACTGCGCTTCCGTCCCGTCGTTGGGGACCTTGCGGTGGGTCAGATAGTCGGTGGTCCGGTACTTTTTCTGCAGCAGGTCGCCGCAGTATTTTTCGTTGCGCAGCATGCGCAGCACCATCGTGGCGGACCACGCTCCGCCGGCCCGGAGCGGGGGGCGGACCCCGGCCTCCGTCAGCGCCCGCGCGATGGCGTGGGCCCCCTTGCCCTCCTCCAGGAAGCTGCGGTAGACGGTCCGGACCACCTCCGCCTGCTCCGGCCGGATGGTAAGCCGTCCCGCCCGGAGCGTATAGCCGTACAGCGAGTCGTTGCCGAAGGCCACGCCCCGCTTCATGGCCTGGAGCTGTCCCCACCGGGTCCGCTCCGACACCTTTCGGCTCTCCTCCTGGGCCACGCTGGCCATGATGGTCAGCCGGAATTCCCCGTCGTTTTCCCGTGTGTCGATGTTGTCGTTGAGAAAAAGCACGCCCACCCCCTTCTCCTTGAGCTGCCGGGTGACCTGGAGCGCGTCCACCGTATTGCGGGCAAAGCGCGAGACCTCTTTGGTCAGGATCAGGTCGATTTCCCCGTCCATCGCCCGCCGGATCATCTCCGCAAACCGGAGCCGGCGCCGGACCGAGGTCCCGGACAGTCCCTCATCCGCGAACACGTCCACAAGCGACCACTGCGGATGCTCCGTAATGTAACGCTGAAAAAATTGCCGCTGGGCAGACAGAGAATTGAGCTGATCCTCCTTCTCTGTGGAGACCCGGCAGTAGGCCGCCACCCGCAGGGCGCCGCCGCCCCTGCGTTTTCCCCGTTCCGCCGGACCCATGGGCCCTCCCCCCCTTTCTTCTTTTCCGCCGCCTGACCGGCACTAAGAGGATATGCGCCCCCGCCTGTGTCCTATCACTGCTGCGGTGGGCACCGCGTTGGCTACCGCCAGTTCCTCCCGCCGGAAATAGTCGTGAAGGGTCAGCCCCCGGTCCGCAGCCATAGAGGCCGTCTGGGGCGAGACCATTCCGGCGCAGATCACCTGCCCCGGCCGCAGCGCGTCCAGTACCAGGGCCAGGGGGTGGCGTCCTGCGGCAAGCGGCGCATTCAGCAGGGTGCCCTCCCCTGCCACCGGCAGGGGCAGCACCACGCAGTCGGCCAGCGCCACGCCCTCCAGGCTCTCCTCCGGCAGCACGCCGGGAAGCCTGCCCAGCTGCTCCAGCGCAAAGGCGTGCACCGTGTGACCGTCGTCGGCCAGCAGCTCGGCCAGCTTGGCCTGGCGCATGTCGCCTCCGATCACCCATAGATTCAATTCGTTTCTCATGGCACTCCCCTCCGATATCCGTGACTGTTTCATCCTATTCCCGCGCCCGAAAAGGGTGCAGGAAAGGCGGGCCCTTGCGGGTCCGCCTGAGCTTGTCGAAAAAGGCCTTTTTCGACAAGGGGGATGCATGACGGCCAGGGCCCGGCGCGAGATCCGCCCCCCCCGTTCAGAGCAGCGCCACCCGGTAGGACAGGGTCCGCGCCGCTCCCGGCGCCAGTCGGATGCAGTACGCCTTATCGGTGAATTCCGTCCCCTCCCCCTCCATGTGGGGGCAGCCGTGCCAGGGCTCGATGCACAGGTATGGGGCGTGTTTGTCCGGCATGGTCCACAGGGCCAGCACCGGAAAGCCGGAAAAGTCCACGCGCACGCCCCGCCCCGCCGTCCGGTGCCGCAGGGTGACCGACCGGGAGCGCAGCCCCTCGAACACCAGAGTGTCCAGCGCATCGAACGTCTCGTACCGCAGGGGCAGGACCCGGGCATTCTCCAGACCGGGCGCGGTGCGGCCCCGATCCAGGCGCCCTCCCTTCGGGATCAGGGCGGGGCAGGTCTCGGGCTGTGCAAAGACCAGCTCATAGTCTTCAAACCGTTCTCCCGGCAGCAGGGGGCAGCGAAAGCCGGTATGCGCCCCCAGGCAGAAGGGCAGCTCCGCCGGTCCGGGGTTCTCCACCGTGACCGCAGTGGTAAAGCCGCCCTCGCCCAGCGTCTGCCGCACCCGCAGGCGGAAGGGGTAGGGATAGGCCGCCCGGGTCTCGGGGCTGTCCCGCAGCTCCAGCTCCGCCCAGTTTTCCCCGCGCCCGGTCACCGCAAACTCCTGCCGCCGGGCAAAACCATGGCGCTGCATATGGTATGCCCTGCCCGCGAAGCAGACCGTTGCGTCCGCCAGAGCACCCACGATCGGGAACAGCAGCGGGTTGCGGCCCGGCCAGACGGCGGCGTCCCCCTGCCAGATGTATTCCAGTCCCTGTCCGTCCCGGCAGGATATGAGTTCTCCTCCCATCGTATCCACCTGGGCGCGATATGGGGCTGTTGACAAAGCCCGCGTATCACTGGAAATATGATATAATGAAAAAAGAGCGGAGAGGGGGATGGGAATGCAACTGAAGCTGCACATGGTGACGATAGAAGATTTGGTCCCTGAGGGACAC